>NZ_DKHL01000004.1:72994-174921 GCF_002453775.1 Empedobacter sp. UBA6745 | reverse complement strand
TATTGAGGTTGCAAATATACGTACCCTTTTTCTGCTTTTCCAAACATAATTTACATTTATTTTACATTCTTCTCTTAAGTTACTGGTATGATGAGAAATATTTTTTGATTTTTTTAGGTTTAAAACGAGAGATCGATAATTTTAGACGGGAAAAGCCCGTTTTTACCGCAGAAAATGATTAGACGTTTTGCTTTTCTTGAACAAAAGAAAAGTAAAAAGGACACTTTAGAAGGAGTGACTCGGGAGAAATTCCGTGAAACGGGATACATTTAATTAAAAAAATAAATAAACTTCTAATTTTGTTTAACGTGTAAAATAGATTTACATTCATACTATATATATAATATGCGCGATGATTTCGAAAGAAAAAGAATATTTTGAGATAATAAATAAGATTTACCTAAAAGTAATTGAAGAAGAGAATTTAGGTGAAACGGCTAACTATATACCAGAATTATCTAAAATAGATGGCGAGAAATTTGGAGTTTCTTTATTGTTTACGGATCAACTTCAATTTGGATTTGGTGATTGTGAAGAAAAATTCTCGATTCAAAGTATTTCAAAAGTGTTGCTTTTGGCTTTAGTTTATAGAGAAATTGGCGAGAAAATTTGGGAAAGAGTTGATGTAGAACCTTCGGGAACGCCTTTTAACTCATTGTTGCAATTAGAAACTGACAAAGGAATTCCTAGAAATCCATTTATTAATTCAGGTGCTTTAGTAGTTTGCGACATCTTAATTGATATTTGTGATGATCCGAAAGCATATTTTTTGGATTTTATTAAAAAGGTTTCTGGTAATTATTCTATTCAATATTCTGATAAAATTGCAAAAAGTGAATTTTCTACCGCTTATCGCAATGCAGCTTTGACAAATTTTATCAAATCCTTGGGCAACATTCATAATTCTCCTGATGAAGTTCTGGATTTGTATGTTTATATCTGTTCGATTGAAATGTCGTGTATGGAATTGAGTAAAACTTTCTCTTTTTTAGCAAATAAAGGAAAAAACTTGTTTGATGATTATCAAGTTTTGAACATTAGTCAAACAAAACGAATCAACGCTATTATGCAAACTTGCGGTTTCTATGATGAATCTGGCGAATTTGCTTTTCGAGTTGGATTACCAGGAAAAAGTGGTGTTGGCGGAGGAATTGTTGCAATTATGCCTAAATATTACATTGTTTCAGTTTGGAGTCCTAAACTAAACTTAAAAGGAAACTCTTATCGAGGAATGAAATTTCTGGAAGAATTTACAACCGCAACAGAGGATTCTATTTTTTAGAATTAATAATCTCCATCACTTTATTCACCGTTTCTTCCAAATTCATGTCCGAATTATCAACTTCGATTGCGTCATCAGCTTTACGAAGTGGAGAATATGCGCGATGAGAATCGATATAATCTCTTTCGTTCACATTTTTCAACACTTCATCCAAAGGAATATTTTTCCCTTGTTGTTGATATTCTAAAAAGCGACGTTGTGCACGAACTTCCGGTGAAGCTGTGACAAAAATTTTGATATCTGCATTAGGAAAAACAGTTGTCCCAATATCTCGACCGTCCATCACAATACCTCCTTTTTCTCCCATTTGCTGCTGAAGCGCTACACAATAATCGCGAACAGCAGGAATTTCAGAAATTGGACTAACCATTTTAGAAACTTCCATCGTACGAATATCTGCTTCCACATTTTCTCCATTCAAAAAGGTAAGATTCTTTTGAGTCGTAAGATCTTGTTGAAATTCTATCTTGATATCAGATAAGTTGGTTATTAATGCTTGCTCATCAATTTTATTATCGACAATATACTGATGTTGAAACGCATACAAAGTCACAGCGCGATACATTGCACCACTATCAATATGTGTATAACCAAGATTTTTTGCAATAATTTTTGACATCGAACTTTTTCCTGTAGAAGAATATCCGTCGATTGCAATAATTAAATTTTCTTTCATCTATATAGAATTGAAGACAAAGATAAGATTTTATAGTTGTTTGAAAAGTTTTTATAACCAAGGATTACTTCTCCAATAATCTCGACCTTGAATAATTCGGTCTAAATTGAGAATCAAACCAAAGTGATTAGAACCTCCAGATTTGTGGTAATTCGCATGACTAAACTCAAATCGGAACGCATTTATACGAATTCCAAAACCATACGTTAAGCCAGATAGAGAACGAATTCCTTCGGCTGCTAATTCATTTCCACGTTTGAAATTATATCCTAAACGCATATTAAAATCAGATTCGGGAAATAACTCTGCTCCAACCGAAAGGTGATCAATCATTTTTCTTCCAGCAGAAACTTCTTGTCCGTTTTTATTATAAGGTTGGGAAATATCAAACTTCTGTAAATCGTGCAAAGAAAACGTAAATTCTAACGGAACATGTTCTAATCGATGAGAAATTCCCAAATTAACTTGCGTTGGCATGTCTTCTTTTTTGCCATTATACGTTTGAATTTGTTGACCGATATTACGCACTACCAGCGAAACATTGATATTTTTATCGAAATCGTGATACGAAAGACCTACATCTCCAGCAATTGCTGAGGATTTATATGATTCGATAGTAGAATTAATGTATTTTATATTTGCTCCAACTGTCCAATAATCGCCCAAAACACGTGCATAACCAACTGTAATTGCGGCATCATTTGCTTTGAAATTCCCTGTTACATTTCCATTTTCGTCAGTTCCAATTAATTTTCCATAATCAACATATTGACCATGAACAGAAACAAAATTTTCTTGATCGATTTCATAAACCGTCGAAAATGTTCCGAAATCAACATCCGCAATATAATTGACATAATTGATTCCGAATTGACCATGCATTTCTCGGTTCATCAACGCAGGATTCCACAAAGAAGAATTGGGATCAGCATCCCACGAAGTTGCTGCATTTCCTCCCAAAGCCGCTTGACGTGGAGAAGTTGTAATGTTCAAAAACTCGTAAACACGCGTTCCATCTTGCGCAAGAATCGAAGTCGATAGCGCGATAAACAATAATGTACTTAGCTTTTTAAACATTTAGCAAAAATAAAGATTTTGTAGAATAACGAAAACAGAATGATTTTGGTATATGCAAAACAAAATTTTAGGCTTTCTGAAAAAAAGCTTAACTTCAATTTACCTAAAAAACACTTTATGGAATTTTTTATTGCCATTATTATATTCATATTGATTGTGATTTTGTTTAATAAAGTTTCGCAACTGAAAAAACAACTTGATTATCAAGAAACTAAACTAAAACATTTGCAAGAGCAATTAGATGCGAAAGAAATTAAAACTGAATCAAAACCAATTGTTGAGCAACCAAAAATAGTTGAAGAGAAAAAAAATGAACCTCAACCAGAAGTTGTTTCCTATCATAAAGTCGAAACGCCAAAACGTATTTTTGACGAAATTCCACCAAGACAAACAACTGAAAGCAGTTTTGATAAAAATCTCAACAATGCAATTGCATTTATCAAAGACAATTTCTTGACGATTTTCGGAATTGTAACCTTAGTTCTAGGAATCGCTTATTTCGTAAAATATGCAATTGATCAAAATTGGATCAACGAAACTTTCCGCGTGATGATTGGAATTGGAGTTGGTTTAGGAATTATTGGAATTGCTCATTTTATTCGGAAAAATTTTGAAATCTTTTCTTCCATCTTAATTGGAGGTGGATTAACCGTTTTATATTTCACCTTAACCATCGCCTTCCGAGAATATCATTTACTTTCTCAGAATACCACTTTTGGATTATTAACAATTGTGACGATTTTTTCTATCGTGATGGCGATGTTATATAATCGACAAGTTTTAGCCATTTTCTCGATTATTGGTGGTTTTACCGCTCCATTGATGATTAGTACAGGCGAAAGCAATTTTGTATTTCTATTTGGTTATTTGACGATTTTGAATCTAAGTATGCTTTACATGGCTTGGCGAAAAAACTGGCAAATCATTTCATTTATCGCGTTTGCTTTTACCTTTATATATAGTATTGCGTGGATTGACGATTCCAAAACCTCAACGCAATATCTTTTCTTTGGCTTGCTTTACGTTATTTTTACGGCAACAAGTCTGTTGAATTATTTCAAAAAAGGAGAATTTTCGGTTTGGAATTGCCTTTTACTTATTTTCAATACCATTTTATCAACCGTTTTAATTTCTTCGGTTTATTATTTTATTATTGGAAATAATAATGGTTTGATGGCTTTCTTATTTGCATTGATAAATACTTTCGGTGCATTTTACATCTACAAAACATCTAAAAATAATTTATTACAAAATACCTTAATCGGTTTGAGTATTGCGCTTATCACAACTGCAATTGCCTTACAATTTAAAGCAAATGTCGTTTCGATTTGTTTCGCGATTGAATCAACTTTATTACTATTTCTTTGGAAAAAAAGTAAAGAAAACATTTTCAAAGTCTTTTTCATTGCGATGTTTCCATTTTTATTGATTGCTTTATGCGTCAATTGGTTTGATTATATTGATACTAAAAAACATTTAGCCGTAATTTTTAATCACGTTTTCATCACAAGTTTTATTGCATTAATTTGTTCTATTGCGAATATATATTTGATGAAAGATTTCGAAACCGAAGAACAATTTTTAGGTTTTAAGCTCAATCATTCCAAATTTATTTTCATCTCAACATCACTTTTATTGATGTACACAGGAATTTTGTTCGAATTAATTTACCAAATCGAACCTTATTTCAACTTTATGATGATTGTAAGTTATGTATTGATTTATACATTATTCTTTATTGCATTTGTTTTAGCGCTGCGCGAAAAACTAAATTTAGGAAATACCTTGCAACTTGTTTTACAAATTTCTGCAGCTTTCTGCATTCTATTTTTACCAATGTTTGCCGAAATTCCGTTGTTACCAAGCAAAATAAATTACAACATCGGTAGTTATTTTCTTTATTTGAGTTATCTCATTCCGACAGCTTACATTATTTATTTAGTTGTAAAAAGTAGCGATTTCCAAAGCTCCAAAGCAAAACAAATCATCAGCATGCTTGTCTTAGTTTATGTGATTAGTTTCGAGAAATACAATGGCTTTATGTTGATAACACTTGACGAAACTTCTTCTAATTTTTCGCATCAAGCTGATATTTTCCGAATGATATTATTACCAATTATTTGGGCAGTTTTAGGATTTGTATTGATTTATTTCGGATTGAGAAAACAACTGAAAGGTTTTCCTATTGTTGGAATTATATTATTTGGATTGATTATTCTAAAATTATATTTTGTTGATGTTTGGGAAATGAGCAATATTTTCAGAATAATATCTTTTATTGTTTTAGGAATTTTAACCTTATTAACTTCTTTTATGTATCAAAAACTAAAAAATTTGATGGTTAATTTGATGGAAAAACCGAGCGAAAACAAAGAAGCTGAACAATAATGTTCAGCTTCTTTGTTAATTATTTCTTTGCAATGCTTCAGCAATTACACGCATATCATCCGAAGAAGGCGACTCGAAAATCTCTAAATGGAAATATGGAACAACCGCAATAATATGATCGAAAATATCAGCCATAATCACTTCATATTCGTTCCAAACTGTTGTATTTGTAAACATAAATAACTCAATTGGCAAACCGTGTTCGGTTGGTTGAAGTTGCCGAACCTCGAACATCAAATCTGTTCTAATTTTTGGACTATTATAGGTATATGTCTTGATATATTGTCGAAAAAGACCAATATTCGTCATTCGTCTTCCATTCGCCAAAATCGTTGGATCAACTTTATTCGAGACATTATATTGATTGATTTCATTCGTTCTATCTACAATAAAATCGTGTAACATTCGAATTTTTTTCAATTCTTCAATTTCTTCTTCTGTCAAAAATCGAATCGAATTCATTTTAATATTTATCGAACGTTTTATTCGTCGTCCACCAGCATTTTGCATACCGCGATAATTACGAAACGAATCTGAAACTAAGGCATACGTCGGAATTGTTGTAATTGTTTTATCAAAATTCTGAACTTTTACCGTTCCTAAATTAATTTCGGTAACCGTTCCATCAGCGCCATATTTCGTCATTTCAATCCAATCTCCCACGCGCACCATATCATTCATTGAAACCTGAATACTCGCCACAAAACCTAATATCGAATCTTTAAAAACCAACATCAAAACCGCCGAAGCCGCTCCCAAAGAAACCAAAAAGGTAATAGGCGATTTCCCTGTCGCAATCGAAAAAATTAGGATTCCGCAAACAAAGAAAACCAAAATATTCATCACTTGCAGATAACTATCAATTGGTTTATCCGAAAAAGATTTATTACCTCGAAGAAAATCTCTGAACGATTTAAAAATTGCATTAAACAACAACCCAACAGCAATTACCAATGCAACATCTGTAATTTGCATCGCAATTTTGATCCAATTCGGAAATCCTTTGAAGATAAGTGGAATCGCTTCTTTGGCGACAATTACAGGAACAATGTGTGTTGCGAATTGTAAAACCCTGTTCTTAATCAATAAATCGTCAATCTTGGTTTTACTTTTTGCAATAAAGTTGGTTAAAACGAGTAGTAACACTTTTCGTAATAAAAAATCGATCGCATACAATATAATAACTAACAAAATTGATAGAATAATTGTTGTCATTATTGTAGTAGAATAACTCGATAATCCCAATTTGGCAATCATTTCGAGCATTGAGCGATACACATCGCTTTGAATATTTTCGTCTAAAAGTTCCATTTGAATAAAAACTAATGCAACAAAAATAAGTTTATCCTTTTCATAATTTACAACAACTGATAAATTACATTGAAATTTGTTGGTTTCTTAATTTATCTTGGTTCAAAACAATGAAAAGATTATATTTGTTAGATTAATCTAACTTATTTATTAAAATTAATGTTTTCAAACCCGTTGATATTTGCTTTTAGTTTAACCTTTCTTGCCGGAATTAGCACTGGAATTGGAAGTCTTTTGTGTTTATTATACAAAAAATTCAATCCAAAATTCTTAGGTTTAATGTTAGGAATTTCTGCTGGCGTAATGCTTTATGTCTCATTTGTAGAAATTCTGACCAAAGCAAAATTTTCTTTATCAACAGTTTTTGGAGAAAAATTAGGTTACACATATTCTTTATTGGGATTTTTTGCTGGAATTTTAATCATTATTTTGATCGATAAACTATTACCTCATCATCATTGCGAAGAAAATAAAACAGAAACAAACGATCAGAAATTATTACGTTTGGGATTATTTTCAGCTTTAGCTTTATCAATTCATAATTTTCCTGAAGGATTAGCAACTTTTTTGTCCGCTTTAGAAAATCCAACTTACGGAATTTCTATTGCATCAGCTATTGCTATTCATAATATTCCAGAAGGAATTGCCGTTGCTATTCCAATCTATTACGCTACAAAGAATAGAAAAAAAGCATTTCTATACTCTTTTTTATCAGGATTAACAGAACCTATTGGCGCATTAATTGGCTATTTTGTATTGTTACAATTTTTTGATGAATCAATTTTCGGAGCAATCTTCGCGAGTGTCGCAGGTATGATGGTTTATATTTCGATTAATGAATTAATTCCGACCGCTAATGAATACGCTGGAAAAAAATTATCAACTTACGGAATTGTAATCGGAATGTTTGTAATGGCGGTTAGTCTTGTACTTTTTATGTAAAAACAAAAAAACTTCCCAATGAGAGAAGTTTTTGTATGAATTAATATTTAAAATTTTAAGTTGTCTGAGGTAATTCTCTCGTTAGCCAACCACTTCTTCCTGCTGTTACAATAGCATAAGGCGTAATCCAAAAAAGCGTGAACATATAGAAAATACTGTAAACGTATGCTAATAAAGCTTCGTTAAAATTATATTTTTTCGCATAAAAAATCATCTGAATACTTGAAAAAACTAAAACACCAGACAATGTACTTGTGATGAATAAAATTGGATGTGTTGCAACAAAAAAGATTAAAATTAAAAATAATGGAATTGCCATGATTAATTTTATCCATTGCATCATCAGAATTATACGAGTTCCTGCTGTAGAACCTTCTCTAAAGTTGGTGAAAGCAAATTTTGTCATCATAATATTCTCACGAACATTACTTCTCTCCCAACGAATAAACATTTTGTATAAATTCTTATAACGCTCTGGAGTATTGGTATAAACCATTGCATTTTTCTGAAAATAGACATGTTTACCTTGCTTCAAAATCATATTTGTCAAAGCTCTATCCTCACCGATTGTACTTGGTTGCCCTAAAAAAGATTGATTTATCCATTCTTCCAAACAATTATGTACAACATCTTTTCTGTAAGCCGCTAACGCTCCAGGTGTACAAAACACAGAACCTAACGCACTTTGAGCAGATCGAACAAACTCAAAACTGAATGTAAAACTAACACTCAACATTTTTGGAATCAAACCTTTTTCTTTATTCAATACACGAACATTACCAGCGACAGCACCACAATTTTCGTTCACTACAAAAGGACTTACCAAGTTTCTAAGCGTAGATTCATCAACAATAGAATCACTATCAACCGTCACAAAAACATCACCTTTTCCAATTTTGAAACCTTTATATAATGCATGACGTTTTCCCATATTTTTTAGCTGTTGAAAAAGTGTAACGCGATCGCCTAAAACTTTCTTCGCTTCAAGAAGCCATTTCCATGTATCATCTTTACTCCCATCATCAACGGCTAAAATCTCTAATTTTTCGGGTGGATAATTACTATCAGCCAAACTCAACAAAGTATCATATACTAATTTTCCTTCATTATATGCCGGAACAATAATGGTACAAGTTGGTAAATCTGCATCAGCAACATTTTTGACCGGTTTATATTTTATGAATAAATAGCCTAAATAAAAAAGAAAGGAAGTTTTAACAATAAGAAGTGCCAATCCAAGGCTATAAATAATAACACCCCACCAGGTAGATAATTTTGTGCTGTGCCATTGTAGAAATTCATTTTGGTAAATAAACAAAAAAAGAATAGAAGTTAGCATAATCACAAAAGTTGTAGCAATAACTAGATAATCTTTCTTTGTAAGGCAGTTTTTAGAAATTCTCTCTATGAATTTATTTCGTAAAGACTTTTTTTCTTGTTCATCCGATCGAATAACCTTTAACACTGTCTTATGCTCCGTGGTGGATAACAAAGTCGTGTTTGCCAGATTGTTTTTTGAATCTATAGTAGTCATCTGAGTAATTTTAAAGTTTTAATTAAAAACTGAGTAAAATGACAACTACTATGCCACCTAACGTTAATATAAAACTCAAGAAGTTAAATCTTTATTAAAAATTAAATACTTATAAACGACTGATTCTTAATAAAATTTCAATATGTATTCTAATTAAAAATTAGACGTATAGTATGTTACATTTTAATCTGATTTCTTAATAAAAACAAAAAAACTTCCCGAAAAGAGAAGTAATTTTGAGAAATGATATAAATTAACACATGAGGATTTTGTTACTGCAAATGTATGCAGCAAATAAAACTCAAAGCTTAACAGAATATCAATAGATTGTTAAGCGAAGATTAAATAGAAAGATTATGAAAAATATAGTTTTACTTTTTTGCTTTACTATAATTTATAGTTGTTCGTCGTCTTCAGATTTTCACAACATAAATGATCTTATTGAAGATGGAAAGTATTGTGCAAATATCAAGGTTAAAACGAATAAGTCAACAAAGACATATCAATTAACCATAACAACGAAGAATAATTATTTGCATAAAATTGATTGGTCAAATGGTGGATGGCTGGATAATACACATTACAAACTTCCTGAGTTTTATGAAAACGAAGCTACTTTTTAACAAAATTAATCAACTCAATTTTAATTAAATTATGGAATTTCCAATAAAAATACAGACATCAAACAGCGAACAATTCGCCCGTACTAATGCCGTAAATATGGCATTCCGATTTGGTGTAAATACAAATAAGCCCCTTTCTGTTTCCGAAGTTGTAGGACAAAACGGAAACCCCGATTTTAATTCTAAAGCCTATTACGGAACTCCTATAAGAGATAATATATTATTAAAATGCACCGAAACGCAAAAAGATAAATCTAATAAAACAATCGAGTTTGAACTAAAGGACTGTATTTTGACAGTAAACCGCCCTAAAGTAATTGTAACAACCCCTATTACTGGAATGGACGGCACAGTAAAAGAAATGGTTTCACACGATGATTTTCAAATTACTTTAGATGTTGGTTTAGATAATTATTTAGGGAATGAAGATAATGAGAGTAGATTTGTTTACCCTAAAGATAAAGTAGAAAAATTTATAGAACTTTTAGAAATGAAAGAATCTATAAATATAGCGTCTGACTTTTTGCAAATGTTTAAAATTAGTTCAGTTGTTGTAAAAGAATACAGACGATAAAGAAAAGTTTATAGTACCTATTGAGTTTGATAGCTATTCCGATTTAAGTTGGACAATTAAAAACATTACAAATGTTTGTATGAATTACCTTTATGCAAAAGAGGAAAATATGTTATTAACAGATGATTTATTCGATGTTATTAAATTACTGGAAATCCAAAGACAATTAATACCAGTTGCAGAAATGGAACTATTAGACAAATTGCGAGAAAAAATATAATTTCAAAAACAAACCTCATCTTTCAAATCGAAATGATGAGGTTTATTTTAGTTTTTAATCTTTTATCGAAATATCATTGCCGTATTTTTCAACTACTTTATTAACTGAATCTTCATTAAGGTTTCCGTTTTCGTCAACAATATTGTTTATATAAAATATTTTAACTAAATCTTTTCTTGATTCCCTACTTTCAATTGTTTTATCAAATCCTAAAAATTTAACCTTATCATAGGTATACCTCGTGTCTCTTGGGACTTTATAAACAGTAATAAAAATAATTTCCTCATTATTCAAATTTTTTATTGAACAAGTATCACTAAACGCACCGCAATTCTCGAATTTCAAATATTCTTTATCATTAACATAGGCTATATCTTTTTTAATTTTTACATTTTGTCCATATGAGTTTATAGAAATGATTAAGAAAAAAAAGATTGTTTTAATTAAATTATTATTCATATTAAAAGTTTTATTATTAACTCAAGTTTTATTAAAATATTATTTAAATAAATTTATTTATCAAAAATAATAAAATTTAAAATTGTTTGATGTTTAAACCTTTTTTTAAAAAACGGTTTAAAATATGAGTTTTGAAACTATTGATATTCATTTTTTCGAACGAATTAGGGATTATGCTTTTGAAATAAAGAAAAGTCTAAACAATACTTTCAGTAAACATATTGATATTTTCAAAACCTTTATGCGTTGGGCAGAAGAAAGAGATTATCATAAAAATACCTCTTTCAAAAAGTTCAAAACAACAGAAAATGAAATCGAGGTAATTTATCTAACGAAAGACGAACTATTTCATTTATTAAATTTCGAATTTGAAAAAACAAAGCATTCTCATGTAAGAGATGTTTATTGTTTTTCTTGCTTCACAGGTTTGAGATTCTCTGATGCTTATAATTTAAATAGGGCTAACATTCTTGAAGACCATATTAAATTGAACATTCAAAAAACAAAAACAATCGATCACATTGTTCCATTGAATCAATTTGCAAAACAAATTTTAGAGCGATACGAAAACACCATTTATTACCCGTTACCTGTAATATCATCTCAAAAATTCAATGAATACATTAAGGAAGCTTGTGAAATTGCACAAATTAACACACCTGTTTCTATTACAAGATATTCTGGTCAAAAAAGGATTGATGATATTGTCCCAAAACATAAATTAATCACAAGTCATACTGCACGAAAAACCTTTGTTACCAATTCTGTAATTATGGGAATGAACATTTCTGTATTGAAAAAAATAACAGGACATAAAAAAGAAGAAAGCTTTAGAAAATATGTAAATATTTCTGAGGAATTAAAGAAAAACGAAATGGAGAACACTTGGGATAAAATAAAATAATTATGGCTACATTTTACTACAAACTAATCACAAACTCCCTTTTCTGCAATAAGAAAAGATTAATCATTGCATATATTTTATTTTTCATAGCATTCTTGATTTTGCTATTTATTGGCGGAAAAGAGATAGAGAACAAAATTGTTTTACTAATTTTTATGTCCACTTGCATATTTGGGGCTTATAAAACATATAAAATAAATGATTTTAATTATTTGACTTACAATTTAGATTCAAAATCATATGATTACTATTCGTTGGAGAAGAATAAAATCTGTTATCACGAAACGTTTAACAAACTAATATCAGACAAAATCAATAGCAATGAATTAGAAATCGAATCAAATAAAAAAATTGATAACTTTCTATTGAGCTTCAATAATGAATTCATTTCAAAATTAAAAGAGAACATTACTTTTGAAAGGTTTAATGATTATTTTATTAACTCGAAAGGGAACAGAACTACAGGACAATTATTCTATACAATATATAGAAGTAGTTTAATTAAAATCGTAAAAGATTTCCTTATCAACACTAATAAACTTGAAGATGTTTCAAATGAAACTATATCAAGATTCATTCACGAACTTACAAACCTAGAGAACTTAAATTTTGATTCAGATAAAGGCTTACATTATGACGATAAATTTGTTATTAATTTTTTAGAAGATATTAAAAAACAAGAGTCAATAAATGAAATAGAACATCAAAAATCAATATTAAAGGAGATAAAACAAATTGAATTAAAACGTATTTCAAAAACTCAGTTTTATGAGATTTTAGAAAATATCTCTATTAAAGTTTTAAACGTTAAATTAACTAATGATAACAAAGAAGAACTTAAGTCATTTGTAGGAAATTTATTTACAACAAATATTGAATGTGATTTTAGTTATAATTCAAATATTACTAAATTAAATTTTATTAATTCCGAAAACTCAAAGCTTTTCATTATGTCTATGAGATACTTACAAGACAAAACAATGATTAATTTATTTAATATTGATTTGATAAGGACTCTAGATTTAATTATAAAAAATGATTCAATAGTCACTGATTCTAACAAAAGAATAAGTACTATAAAATCAATCACTTACCAAAAACTCACACCAAAACTAACTAAAAACGTTGATAACATCTTAACGAAATTCAAAAAACAAACACACGTAAATAACTAAACAACAATTCTTTATATTTACGAAATTAATTAGTAAAAACGTGAACAACAATTAGTTTTAAGTTTGACATATCGAAATCAAAGTATAATTTAAATACGATTAAATATGTCAAACTTATTGTACACACATTCAAAGAAAGATTTAGAAGCTATTGTAGAAATAGTTATTGAACGATTAAGAAAAATAGATATTTCTGAAACCACAAAGGACATTCCAGATGATGACAGACTTACTCAAAAAGAAGCTGCAAGACTACTTAATATTAGTGTTGTTACGCTTATTGATTGGAAAAAGAAAGGACTTGTTCCGTTTTATCAAGTTCAACGATCAATTTTTTACAGCAAAAAAGAATTAATTGAAATTGCTCAGAAGAATAGAAATCTATTTAATAAAAAATGAAACTCAAATGCTTTGAAATAAAAAAGAGTTTAATCCCACATTAAACTCTCATTTATACAAATAACCTACGTTATGTTTTGCTATAATCCTATGGCAAAAATAAGACATAACATTTAATCAAACAATTTATTATGAACTTAGATTCTGCCGAATTTATTCGAGTGGGCACGTCATATTTTGCTATAATTGAACGTCCTACAATCTCAAAAGACACTGAGAAAATCATGATTTCTTGGAACAAAGAAACCATTGTAAATGATCTTGGTAAAGATTATATATCCACGATCAAAAAGTATTACGGATTTTGCTGTATTCCTCAACACATCAATTATGAGCGTGAAATTGGAGATTTCTATAATATTTACCATCCTTTAGATTATGATATCGAAATTGAATCAGAAATCGATTTACAAGAATTACAATCAAAGATTCCTTATACTTTTCAATATATCAAACATATATTCGGAGAGCAATATTTATTAGGTTTAGACTATCTGAAAATCTTACTAGAGAATCCAACACAAATTCTTCCTGTTCTTGTATTAGTTTCCTCAGAGCGTGAGACAGGAAAAAGTACATTTCTGAAATGGCTTCGAAAAATTTTCTCTTTCAATGCCACTTTTATTAATGCAGATTCGTTTATAAACAACTTCAATTCGGATTTAAATGGTAAACTTTTAGTTTTGGTTGATGAAATTATTACAGATAATCAACAAGTAACAGAACGTATTAAATTCCTTAGTACAGCAGATCGAAACAAGATTGAAAGCAAAGGAAAAGATAAAGAAGAAGTCGAATCATTCTACAAATTTGTAATGACTTCCAACTTTGAAAAGAACTTTATCAAAATCGATAAGAAAGAAACTCGATTTTGGGTTCGAAAAATCCCTTCAATTATTAAAAATCCTGAGTTTGATAAACATTTATACAAGGAAATTCCTTTCTTTTTAAACTATTTGATTCGAATTTCATATTCAACTCCGAAACAAACTCGTATGTGGTTTACTCCAGAGCAAATTCGTACAAAAGCATTGGCAAGATTAATGGATTTTGAAAATGAAGAAGCTAAAAGTAAAGTATATGATGTTTTATATGAAATTCAAGAAAACTTCAATACAGATGAAATATTAATTGCTCCTATGGATTTTCAGTCAATTTCAAAAAAGATCCATGGACGAAATGCAATAGCTCCAAAAGAAGCTCGAAACATTCTAAAAGGTTTTGGTTTAACTCCTACCGATAATACATATAAATATGAAGGATTTGAACTTTTACCACATGGTGAATTCGTAAAAATTGACCGATTAGGAAGATACTATAAAATTATTTTCAGCGAAATACGTCATTTTTTTGATGAGAGTGATGAGAGTCTTATAATTAATTAAATATCAATAAAATACTCTCATCAAACTTCTCATCAACCCGTCATCAAATTTTAGTTTGATGAGAGGTTTTTTTAAACGATGACAAAATTTGATGAATGATGACAAGTTGATGACAACATAAGTAATTGTATATCTTATAAATAAATTATATTCTCATCAAATATCAAAAATTTTGTAAAATCTTAACTGCACAGGAAATGAATTGTAAAACTATAAATGAAAAAATAAGAATGATTGATTATTTAGCTCAAAAAGACATTTATCCAATAAGTAGTAAACAGAATATTTTTTGGTTTTTAAGTCCATTCAGAAATGAAAAAACAGCTTCATTTAAAGTTGATAATTCAACTAATCGTTTTTATGATTTTGGAGAAGGTTCTGGAGGAACTTTAATTGATTTAATTTCCAAACTTGAAAAACTTTCTATTAAAGAAATCATTCAAAAATTCAACGATAATTCTTTTTCTTTTCAAAAGCAAAATGATTTTCAATTTGAAAAAGATCAAACAAAAAATGAATATGAAATTTTAGAATTGAAAGAAATTTCATCGTTTCCTTTGATTCAGTATTTGGAAGAAAGAAAATTGCCTTTGGAAATTGTAAAACGATATTGTAAAGAAATTCATTACAAATTAAAAGATAAAAAATATTACGCAATAGCCTTTCCAAATAATCAAAATGGATTCGAAATTCGAAACAAATATGTAAAAATGTGTTTGGTTAAAAAAGATATTTCTTTGATTAAAAATAATCAAAATCAACTTAAAATTTTTGAAAGTTGGAGCGATTTTATCAGTTATCTTTTTTTATTTCCAGAGCAAATAAATTCTGATTTTCTAATTCTAAATTCTATCGCTTTACTTCGAAAGAATATAGAATTGATAAATAAATATGAAACTATTCAGACTTATTTAGATCATGATAACGCGGGAAAATCTGCAACAAAATTTTTAGAAACGGAATTAAAAAATAAAGTAAAAGATGATTCAAATTTCTATAAAACCTATAAAGATTTGAATGAATTCATTATAAAATCGTATTGAAAGAAGTTTATTAATAATTGCTTATGAATATAAGCAAGAGGGTACTGCGACAAATCGCAATACTTATATAAACTCCTGTAATATAGCATTTTAAAAATGAATTATTTCTTACGGAATGGATAATAAATTATTTAAAACAATAATAATCAACATATTATAATTAATTATAATGGATAACTACTAATTACTTTTATGGATAATAGTTATCAAAATTTACATACTTAACCTTTTTATATAAAGACTTTAGAAATGGATAATAAGAAAAATGCTCCAAAATCGTATAAGAATCTTAAAATTTCAGAAAATGTAAAAGTTCTTTTAGAAAGAACAAAAAGAAGATTTAATACAAATACTTATGATGAGTTAATTGTATCAATGTGTGAGTTTTTTAAACAAAACAACATAACTCCTTCAACAAAAATTGAAAAAAATTTGAATGATAATATTATTAAATTAACTTCAAAATTTGAAGCAAGAGATAAATCTTTAAGAAGTTTTATAGGACGAATAGAAAGTGAATTCTTAAAAAAAATGAATTTAAATCTTCATAAATTATTGCTCTTACATGAAGAAGAATTTAAACAAAAAATTCTTGAAGAAAGTAGTGAAACAAATTCAAAAAACGATGATAAGAAACTCGAAGCTTTACAAAATCAAATAAAAAGATTGAACGTGATAATCTCAGAAAAAACTACCGAAATACAAGATTCTAATAATAAATATCATTCACTATATAAACGATTTCAGATTAAAAAATCAACCTTTGGAGAAGCTAAATATATCATCGAATTATCAAAATCGGAATATGAAAATTTAACAAATTAATGTAACACCATTTTTTTGAATTGACTTATCAACGTTTTTTCGTACCAATCTTTCGTAATATATTGCATTTGGTAGACTTGGAATTCTTCAAAGTCTAATAGGTCTAGAAGAAATATCTCAAATAAAGGATGAGTTTGTTTATCAGTATAGACATTTTTATATAATTCAGAAATAACTGTGTTATGTGATTCTTGATTAATTTTAAAATTCATCAACATTGCTAAGTTGAACTCGTATTTCAAAGGTATAAATTGTAAGATAGAGAATTTTTCATCTTCGGACAATTCATTCAAAAGCCTATTATTTAAGTAGTCAAAAAACGGATTAGTATCTTCTACTTGAAAGAACTCTATTAACCTATCAGAAATAGAAGTCATCATAAAACCTTCTATAATTTCAAATTTAGGAGTGTCAAATTTATCAAACAGAAATAAATTGATTATTGACCTTAAAGCTTTATTCTTTGCAAGTTTTGTTGAATCGTTTTCCATGCTAATGAAGATAAAAAAGCGCGAAACTACAATCAATCCGTTACAGAGGTACTCGGATACCCTAAACCCAGAAAGACCTTCGCCCGCGCCATATATAGACATGGGCGTAAGCCTATCGAAGATTTTAGGTTTAAAGAAGATTCCGAGTTTTCTGTAACCAAATTCCGACAGCTTACGCGTACGTAATTATTATTTTAATGATGTAAATATAACTATTTAGAAAATTATGATATACGAGAATATAAAAATTGATCAAAAAAAAAAGAGAAACTTTCAATTCCCTCTTAATCCGCTGTTTTTTTTCAAGCCGTTATAATAGAACCAGTTTTAGGAACGTTGATTAATTTATTTAACCTAAAACGAATCAATAACAGAAAAATATCACAAGCAAATAAACATGTAGTGATGTCAAGTTTACCCTACAACTTGAAGAAATACCTGCGCTTTACTAAAACAAATTCATTTTGGACTTAAAATATTTATTTTAAGCTATCCAAATTTTATAGTTCAATAGTAATTTAAAATAATAAACCTCCTTAAAATCGCTTTTAAAGAGGCTGTTTTTTTATACTATTTATATTATTGTTCGTTACCCTTGTTATCTGCAATTTAGATTATAAATTTTTTCTACAATGCTATCATTAATAAATGGCTCAAAATTATTAATCCAAATGTAATCTTCAATTATTAGATTAATATCTGAACTTATTATTTTTTCTAATTGTTTTTTAGTAAATGTTGTTTCAAATTTATTTGTATAATATTTTTTTAATGCATTTTCATTCTTATCTGCTAAATCCATTAATGAATCAAAGTCTATTTCATCAATGGATTTAACTTCTTTACGTTCAGTTTGATAATTAAAGTTCTTTATTTCATTTAGTATAAAAGATGTGATAAGTTCTTTATTAATTGGAAGTTCAAATTCTTGGTTATATTCAGAATTTTGATCTTCAATTGTAATTTTATTATTTTTCTTTCGCTTAATGTAATTATTTAATTTTTTGTGATATTTAAAGGTAGGATTAAAAATTATTCCTGGTTGATATATAATTTCATCATACAAACCATTTGGATAAGTAAAACAATGTCCTATTAGAATCTTATCTTCAATTTTGTTTAATAATTGTTTTGAGAAACGGTAGTAAGTAGAAATTATTCTATTAGCAAAATCAAAGTTTTTAATGAGTAGTTGTATATTTTCATCAACGTAGTTTTCATTAGTTAAAAATGAAAATGTTCGAAGATAAAATTTGGCCATCTTTTTATTTTGAGCTACTACAATATTTTCAAGATTTCTTTTTGCTTTATTCGTAAAATTATAAGAACCAGTTATAATAATAGACTTATCAATTATAGCTACCTTGTTATGGTTAAATTTTTTTATTTTAAGTTTTTCAATAATAATTCCTATTTCTGAAAATATTGATTTATAAGTGTCAAAAAAATATTTCTGATTGATCTCATTATCATCTACGAGAATTTTAATTTCTATTGAATTGTTTATTCTTTTAATTCTAATTAATTCTTCAATGATATTTTTATTGGTAAACCAAGCAACTGAAATGAAAATTGATTTCTTTGCTTTTAAAATATTGTCAATAATAACTTTTTCTATGTTTGTCAGGTATGCTTGCATAAATTGCAGATAACTTTTCTGTACTTTGCGAAAAATCGAAGACTAAAGTTTCGATTCAGACGGCACGTAGCAAAAGCAAATTTTATTGGCTTTTGCGGATTACGAAGCCTAAAATTTTCTATTTAGACTTAACCTCGCCATTTTACAAAACCTTTGTTAGGGGTTCGGGATTTTTCTGTCTATCGTTTTACTTTTCATATTGTCGAAGTCGTTGTTTTTTCAATTTCAAGCCATTCGTTAAATGCGTCATAAATATTCTTTTGCCAAATTCTAATTTTTGGTTCAACTGCAAGAGATAAAACACTACATTCTTTGTCTAATTCTTTATTTGTGGTCGGATCTAAAAATATTCCTGATGATTTTGAATTGTCTGTACTTGGATAAATTAAAGCAACTCGTTTAGCTAAAAAATATTCGTGATAAACATACATTTGTCTCAAATCGTCTGACGAAGGATTGTAACCATTCAAGTTTTTCCATTTCGTGTCTAAAACAATACAGTTGTCCGTATTTTTATTGATTACAATGTCAGGTTTTATTTTTGAACGATTACCTGTCTCTGGTTTCCAAAAATATTTAGATATCTGAGCTGTGATTGTTGTGTCAATAGATTTGTGCTTTCTCAAACTTACAAATACAAATTGTTCCCAAAGTTTGTTCATATCAAACATTAATGCCAAAATATTATTTCTGCCATTTCTAACATCAGGATGATATTGAAGTAATAATAATTTTGATACTTCTATTGCATTTTTGTATGTCTGTATTTTTCTATTGAAAGTTATTTTTTCAAAAGTCGTTTCACTTACTTTAATGTCTGGCATTTCAGGAAAATGTAACAACAACGCACCAATACGACTATGCAATTGGTTATTTGTGTTTATCTGTTTGAGAAGTTTTAATGTCTTGAAAATGATAAAATGTAATTTATGTTCAACATCGTATGTCGTGTAGCTTACATAAAATCTTTCTTGATGTATTATATTTTGCTGAATGTGTTTGCCAAATTGGATACTACCTTTCAAAGCCGAAACGTTTCCTTCTTTTTTGCGATACTGTTTTACAAGTCCATTATGCAGAAGATATTCAACTTCTTTAATTAAAATCTCAAAATATAAATCTAATATAGAGTTATGTTTTACTTTAAGAGAACTGCTACTTGGGGCGTGGATTTCAAAAATTCCAACAGCAAAAAGCATATCAATTAAAATATCACGCCATTTCTTTTTCTCATCTGCACCTTTTTGAGAATTGTCAGCTTTTGGCAATACTTCAATTATAGTTTCGCCAATTTGAATTACTCCAACATATTCATTAAACCTAACGCCATTATGAATTAATGAATAATAGGGAACTCCATTTTCACCAAAATATGATTGCAATACCTTTAGCATTGAACCATTAAACTCAATGCCGTCAATTACTTGATTAAGTTTAACGGATTGATGTTCAAATACGGTTATGTGTTTGTTTTTGAAGCTCATTTATTCAATAAAGCATTAAGAGCATTTGCAAAAACTATTTCGTCCATTTTACCGATGTCTTTAATTCTAAAAATATTTCTTTCTGTAAAATCTGAAGCATCATATTCGGAAAAGTCAGCGAAAATATTTTCGTCATTTTCTATTGGATCGAAGAACCCTTTACCAATGATTAAACCGATTTTTCCATAATCGCCAAAGAAATATTCTTGCAACAACGGAACGATTTTATTTTTAAATACAGATTTTAAATCTGTAAAGTTTGCAACTGATATAAAATAACTATGACCAATTTGGTGGTCTTTATCCAGCAATTTTTCAATTCGTCTGTTGATAGTGTTTAGCAAGAAATCCAATTCAATGTTTTCTAAAACGCCATTTTCCAATTTACCTTCTTGTTTAATTAATTCGGGTTTGGTGGCATTTCTTCAAAACTAAAACGCCTTCTTAAAGCTGTGTCTAACGCTTCCACGCTTCGGTCTGCTGTGTTCATTGTGCCGATAATAAAGAGGTTTGGCGGAACGCCAAATTTTTCTTTACTATATGGCAATGTAACTTCTAACGCTTCATCTTTCCCTAATCGTTTATCATCTTCAATCAACGTAATCAACTCTCCGAAAATTTGAGAAACGTTACCACGATTAATTTCATCAATGATTAAAACAAACGGTTTACCGTTTTTATTGACATAATCAGATTTAGTAAGTGAAGAAACAACTTCTTTTTTGTCGCTGAATGTGTATGTTCTTGTTTCTTTATTTGTTGACTGTGTACGTTTTTCTTTTCTTATTGCATTCAAAACTGACCAATAAGCCGAAGAATTACTTCCTCCAATTACTTCACGAAATTGGTCATTTATGTTACTTACATCGTCAAGGTTTTTAATTGCCGATTGTAATTTTGTCAATCTTGCTTTAGAAACGGTGTAAGTCCTTGTTCCATCGTGGTGTTTTATTACAAAATTTCCTTTTTGAGAAATGCTGTCAACTAATACAGTTCCACCCGTTTTTGTGTCTAATTCTACTTGTTCTCCTTTTAATAATTTTTCTTCAACACTTTCTGCAAATGTGTCGTAAAGAATAGAAAAGTCTAAAACTTCTTCGGTCGTTTTGTTTTCTCTTAATTGGGCAATCGCAAAAGAAGCCTCAATACAGAGATTTCTAAAAATTCCGTATTCTATTTGATAACTAATTGGGTCGCCTTCTTTTTCGGGTTCTATGGGTTTTATACCTTCAATAAAATCTTCATAATTCATACTTTGATGAAAAGTAGTAAACACAATTTGTTCTTCTTTCATCAATCGGTCAAATTCCTTTTTTATTTCACTCCGTGACTGACTTAAATCAAAAGAAGGATTAGCTATTCCAATCGCTTTATTGATTGTGTTGTACGTTTTGCCCGTACCTGGTGGACCAAACAGAATTTGATTTAAGGTTGAAGCCATATTGGTGTTTGATATTATTTCTGTGATGTTTTCTGGATTTATTTTTTCGTATTCAAATTCTGTTTGAAAAAACGGAATGAATATCTTTTTGTTTGCATTAGCAATTTCGTTTTTAGGGATTACAATACAAGTAGAGTTGTCATTTGGTGTCCACCATTTTTTTTCGTCTTGATATGAACCTTCTTTTTCAGCTTCTGCGACAATTTCATATGAACGTTGCAACCAACCATCATCACCTAAATCGCCAAACTCACACTCTTCTATATTGCTTGTTATTCTTCCAATTACTTCAAGATTACTATTTCCTCTGCATAGATAAAAATAGTCGCCTATTTTCATTTGATTGGCAAATGTATCGCCTTGTGTTTGATAAGAAGTTCCTTTGGCTGGTGTATCCCTGTGAACAATTACCAAATTGTTTTCAATTAGATAGTTGAATGCTTCTTCATTAATATCCTTACCACTCATTGAAACCTTAAAAACGGTTTCATTTGTATTTAATTTGATTTTAGAGTTTGAGATTGTTGGTGAATTTTTATAAACCAACTTATTGTATAGAAAATCATAGTACGAAAAGAATGTTTTGAATTTGTAAACGCCATTTTCAGAGGTTGTTTTAATAACTTCTTGAACTCTGGTAACGTTGTTAGACCTTTTACTTTTTCTTTTTACAGCTTGATTTAGTTCTAAAACTTCTTGAAGCGAAAGTCCTTGAACGCTAATTGAAACATTTTGAAAAGGAATTAAACCCGTTGTTGATTGTAGTTGTATATTGTCAAATGTATCGTTTGAATTGATTAGAACAATTCTGTCGTTCGGTTTAAGAATAGGTTTTAATTCTTCATACTTTTCAGTATTTGCAAGAATGTAATAACTAACAAAACGCTTTGCGTTGGCATCGCTTATAAGTTTTGAAATGTCTATTTGTTGTGGGTGAATAAAGGGCTGAAAGTTAGCTTTTACTCTTGAAATTTGTTCGGGATAAATTTCGTGTAATTGTAAAAATTGGTCATTAGAGCAAAATACTTCCTGAATATTTGAACAAAGAATGCTTTGTCTTGGGTTGATTTGTGTAACAGTTCCAATTAATAATTTGTTTGCTGCGATAAAAATTGCATTGTCGTTAAGTTGTAATTGTCCGTAAACATTAGTCCACCTACTTTCTATTCCATCTTCCCAAAGAACTGTCTTGTTTATTGAGTTGTATTGTTCAAGTTTACTAATTCTTGTCAGAAAGGTATTTGCCATTTTTCTTTTTCTTTATTTGTTGAATTGTCTTTGGTGTGCTGTCTTTTAGCCTGACCGCTAACGTTTCGGGTCTTGGCGTCTGTGGCGGAAATTGAAGCGAAAAATTTCAATTTTAGCGACACTGTAAGCAAAAAGCCAATTCATTGAATAAATTTAAGAAAAAAAGTCAATGTAATTGGCTTTTTGCGATATAGAAAGCCGAAACTTTCAATTATCACTTAACCCGCAATTGCGCCAAACTTTTGTTAGGCAATTTTATTGACCAAAATGAGATATGTTGAAATCCAAATAATGACAGACAAAAGCTGATAATAACCATTACTTGAATATCTTTTAGATACCCATAATTCGTGCAAAATTATTAATAATATTAAAATGAAAGTAACTGAAACATTAAGGAAATTTGAATTTTCTATAAGATTTGTAATTGATACAATAAATAAAGGTTGCAGATTCCATTCAGTCATCAATTGAAAAAAATTAGATTGTTTATATTCATAAGAATCATTTAGCCATTGGTCAATATTACCAACAGTGTTATTTTTTTCTAACTCTGCTCTCTTTTCTTGTCTTTTATGCCCTTGTTTACCTATTATCAAAACAACAGGTAGAAGTATTGAAAAAATAGCACCTATAAACAAAAAAAAGATTTCTTTGTTATAATATTCCATTTTAAAATCTATTATTTATCCAGTTACTAATTCTTGTATCTCTGTCTTTTAAAATTGATTTCCATAAAGAATATGAACTTCTAATGACACCATTAGAATCTTTAAAATCAAATAACGCCTTAGAAACCCCTGGTTGATTTAAAGGAATAAAAAAAGCTAACAATTGCTGACCTATATATGGTTCAATCCTAAATTCGGATAATAAATTAATTTTTTTTAAATGATTAAGGTATTCAAAATTGTCAGATTTTATATATTCTTTCTTAATTAAGTAAATATCTTTTTGAGATTCAGGTCTGAAAGTCCAATCTATTACGAAATCATTATAAAGTGTTTTATCAATGTCAGATTCATTTTGATTAATTAAAGGAATTTCTAACCAATGGTACAAAAGGAAAATAGATTTAAAAGTATTAAGAGAGACTTCATTAAAATTCTCGATGGTCTTAATTAAATTATTAGATTTTTCTATATTATTTTTTAAAATATAATAAAGTATCTCTTCTTTAGATTTTCCTCTTATTTCTTCACAAAAAGAATGTAGCTGATTTAATTGTTTAAAAAATATTTTTGACTCTTGATCAATTGTAACGGATATATTATTCTCTGAATTATAAATTAAAGTTCCATTTAATTCGATTTTAAACTTTTTGTATTCAGAATTTTTATAATATAAAAAATTGTTTGATTCTACTATTAGCTTCATTTTATTGGTTATATTTTTTATATAATATCGCCTATCACAAATCCTATGATGTACGTAATTCGAGTGATGTAGCTCAATTCTTCGCTCCGCTTCGAATTGAGCTACATCTTATTTTTTACAAAGTAAATTATTATATAGTTTAGTAAAAAATCTATTTATCTGTATTTCGTATAATTAAAAAGTTAAAGTTAATTATTTCTTTTTAATCTCTAGATTTTCGTCATTTTAGAAATTATATTAACATTCATATTAAAGATTTGATTTATCAAAATATACTTTATAAAATTCTCTTATAGATTCATTCTTTTGAATATAATCAATCAATTTAAATATATAATTTTCATTATTAATATTTATTGATTCAACTTTATCTTTAAATAAAATTATTGATTTTTTATTTTCAATATCATATAAAAATATATTTGTAGAAGTTTCTCCTAAATAATTAATACACCCCGATTCTTTATTCGTTAAGTAAAAACTATTTTCATATACTATCATTAAATTGGAATCATCTTTATGAATTCTTTTATCAATTGTATCAAACAGGTTACTAATAAATGTAGATATAAATATTATTACATACACAAATGCTATAAAAAAATTGATCATTTTTTGATCGTTATCATATTTGTTTAATATATACATTATGTATATAAAGAATGCTGGTAGAGTAATTGATTTAGAAGGTAAAAATCCTATTAAAAAAATCCCTACAAATAGAATTGTCATTACAAAATTTGGATAATATTCTTTAAATTTTTTATTAAATAAATATTTAATATGCTTATTGTTTTTATAATAAAAATATTTTTTCCTTATTAATAGAGTTGTTTTTTCATATAAGATAAATAAAATTGTATATACAATAAGTAAAACTGAGTTAACTACTATAATTGTAGAAAAAACTAAGAATACATATTCTAATGTATAAAATAGGAAATCATTGATATTTATATATGAAAATATAGGTATATTAAAACTTTTGTAAAAAATAAAAAAGTTAGTAAAACTAATTAAATATATAGATATTAGAATTACACTTAAATTTTCTTTAAAAATTTTTAAAATATTATCTTTTTTTCTCAAAGTATATTTTATTTAAAGTTTCTAATAGGATATTTATGGTAGTTACATGTCAAGAAAACTTAACTCTTTTTCTTATCTAAACTGATACTGAAAATGAAGGATATAAAACTCCCTCCATTAATACCAATTTTTGTTAACTTAAAATCATAAAGAATTTTTGAATTCGTTATTCCATTTAGATTTTGTCCTTAGATATTTATCAACAATACTATCAGAAATAAAAAAAACCTTATGTAAATATCTAGTAATTGTGTAAATAAGATATATGATTATCACGTTTATCAAAGCTCTTGAAACAACTTTATCATAGTCTTCTAAAATAAACATGGAAATTAACGGAATAACAGCCATAGATATTAAAGAATAGACAACTAATATAAAATTTAAAATTAACCAACTTTTAGTTTCTGTATTTAAAAATTTTCCGGTTTCAGATATACGACCTTTTACTTTAATATCTCCAATATGCTGAAATTCTATTACAAAAAAATCATTAGCATCTAAATAATCTAATTTCAATTGTAATTTACTATTGGTAATTCTATAATCTATTTTTTTTATGCCAATAAATTTAAATGCGTTAATATTTTTACCTATAATTTTAATATTTTTTAATTCATTAGAAGTTATTGTTTTTCTTCCATTATTTTTAAAAATGATACGAGTTCTTTTTAAGTTAGATATATTCTCCCAATCTTCAGTTTTAAAACATGTTTCACACACTGATTGACATGAATAAACCAATCTATAAAAAGATTTAAAATACGTATAAATTGTAAAAACTGTACCTAATAGGAATGTAATTATAGAAAAAAAATTCCAAACCCCTATTACTTTTATTAAATCTAAAACTTCATTAAAGTTTAAATACATTTGATATTAAAATTTTTAATTTTACATAAAATCTACTAATATAGACTAGAAAGTAAGATTTTCTGACTTTTATTAATTATATTACAAATAAAAGAAATACAAAAAGGTATTACAATGGAAACTTTAATTTTTGATTATTAACTAAGTTGATGATAGTTTATATTTAATCAATCTTTTTTCCATTGCTATAGCCATAATTAAAGGCGATATTACTTTAAGTAAATAATATCCGCAAGCTAATGGCATAAATACAAGTATAAATAATTTAAAAAAATCTTTCATTGAAAAATATTGAAATTCACTTGTAAAATAAAAGATAATCGTAAAAGCTATTAGAAAAAATAATATTGAAATAATTGAAGTAAATATTGCAAAATATTTTAAAATTGGTTTTATATTTATTGTAATTAGCTCATTCTCAAATTTAAAATATGGCATTGCTAATTTGATTTTCTTCCAAGTATAATTGCCTTTTAAATTATCCTTTAATTTGATAAAACTATCTATAGATTTTTCATTTGTTTCAATTCCTGTTTGTAGAAAAAAGTAATTTTCTTTAAAATCTTTTAATACAAAATTATTTTTAAAATTATCATCAAGTTTATCAAGTAGAAATTCTATTTCTTTTGTATTATCAATTTTTCTAGATCTTCTATTATTAAAAGTCTTTGCTACATTACTAATTGGAGCAATTATTAATGAAGACAAAACCAAAGTTATTATAGGAGATAATTTAGAAATAAGTTCAATTTTATTCTGCAAATCCATATTACAATAATAGTTATTAAACACTAATATACATATTATTGTTTAATAACTATTATTTTTGTTTGCCACCTTTTTCGCCACCCATAAAAAAATAAATCCCTTAAGTACAATTACTTAAGGGATTTTTCAGTACTCGGAGTGGGAATCGAACCCACACTCCAAAGGAACACGAGTTTGAGTCGTGCGCGTCTACCAATTCCGCCATCCGAGCCTTTATGGACTGCAAATATAATGTTAGTTTATTTATTTTTCCAACTATTTTTTAAACTTTTTACAGAATTATTTCTTACGTATCGTAAGCCAAATGTTTACCTTTTGGTAATTTTTCCTCTACTTCATCATGAAATCCCAAATGATGCGAAATATGTGTAAAATAAGTCTGCTTTGCACCTATCAAATCCGAGTATCGTATTGCTTCATCTAATAATATATGCGAAAAATGTTCTTGTTCTACTCGTAGCGCACTAATGATTAAAACATCTACTCCTCTTAATTTTTCTAGCGATTCTGTTGGGATCGTTTTTACATCCGTTAAATAAGCAACTTTATCATCAATCAAATAGCCTAAAATAGGCAAAGGTCCATGCAAAATTTTTATTGGTTCAATCGTAAATCCAGCAACCGAAAATTTATCTTCTTCTATAACATTCTCAATCACCGTTGGCACTCCAGGATATTTATGTTCAGCAAACATATATGGAAATCGATTATGTAATTCATCCAAAACTCTCTTCAACCCATAGACATTCATATCTTCTCCCGATTTGAAAACCAATGGTCGAATATCATCCAATCCTAAAACATGATCATTATGCTCGTGTGTATACAGGATTCCATCTAACCTTTGCGCATTATAACGCAACATTTGTTGTCTAAAATCTGGTCCACTATCTATCGTAACAACCTTTCCATCTTTTTCTAACAACAAAGAAGAACGCAAACGTTTATCTTTTTGATTTGTTGACAAACACACTGGATGATCGCTACCAATAATCGGAATTCCTTGCGAAGTCCCAGTTCCTAAAAAATGTATTTTTATATTTGATTTAGCCATAATGATTTGGTAAATTTACCACAAACTATTTGAAATTAAAATATGGCATTAGAACAAGTTCTTACTCCTAAACAAAAAGCTTTAGAGATCAATTTGAATCCGAAAATATACGGTTCTTTTGCAGAAATTGGAGCAGGTCAAGAGACCGTTCGTTTTTTTTATCGCGCAGGTGCTGCTTCGGGTACTGTTGCAAAAGCGATGAGTGCTTATGACAAAGAAATGTCCGATTCGATATATGGTGTAGAAGAAAATCGTCGTTATGTGACACAAGCTCGCCTTAAAAAAATGCTGGATCATGAGATGGAATTGATGAAAGAGCGTCTAATACACGATCACTACAAAGAAAAAGCATTTTTTACGTATGCAAATACAGTGACAACAATTGATTATTCGAAGAAAAATGAAGGTCAAGGTTGGATTGGTTTACGTTTCAAATTGAATGCAGAAGAAGAAAAAGCAAACGAAATTATTTTTCACGTAAAATTCAAAGAAAATACAGCTCAATTGCAACAAGAAACTTTAGGTGTTTTGGGTGTTAATTTGATTTACGGTGCTTATTATTACTACGATAATCCTCGAAAATTAATCAAATCTTTGTACGATACATTGGATAAAGATCAGTTAGAAATTGACATGATTAACTTTCGTGGTCCACAATTCAAATATGTTGATAATCGTTTGATGTCGCTTCAATTGGTTAAAAATGGAATGACTGATGTTGCGGTTTTCAATCCACAAGGAAAAAATATTTTACCTGCCGATTTATTATACAAGAAAAATATCTTCGCTGTTCGTGGCTCTTTCCGTCCTTTTATGAATGTAAATATGGATATGTTCAAAGGTGGTTTAGAAATTTTCAAACAGGAAGATGATGTTCGAACAGATAATACCGAAATTTTATTTGAGATTACACTTTCTAACTTGATTGCTTCTGGTTTTGAAGGGGAATTGAATGAACGTGATTTCTTAGATCGCGCTGATATTATTGGTAGTTTAGGTTACAATGTTATCATTTCTAATTTTTCTGAATATTATAAATTGGTTGATTATTTCTCGAAATTCACCCGAAATCAAACCAAAGTTGGTTTAGCAATGGGTGTTAATAATTTGGTCGAAATTTTCAATGAGCAATACTATGCCGATTTACCAGGCGGAATTATGGAAGCTTTCGGAAAATTATTCAAGAAAAATGTAAAAGTTTATCTGTATCCATATTTAGACAAAGAAAAAGATATTTTGTTGACGTCGAAAAATCTACAAGTAAGTGATAGCGTGCACGAATTGTACAAATATTTCTTGTATAACGGAAGAGTTCAAGATATTTTGAATTACAACAGAGGTTATTTAGATTCTTATTCGCGCCGAATTTTAGAAAAAATTGCCAATGCCGAACAAGATTGGGAAAACGAATGTCCAGAAGGTGTTGCAGATATGATCAAAGACCGTGGAATGTTTGGCTACAAATTGAAATATATTTTGGAGTAAATTCTAGTATGTCAATCTGAACTCGTTTCAGATTCTCATCATAAACAATATGCGATGTTGAAATAAATTCAACATAAAAAACCACTTCTGCAGAAGTGGTTTTTTATTTTAATAACCTCATTATTTATTGATAAAATTTTTAAAATCATTAAATAAAAGCTGAAAAGTCTTTTCCAATTGAACATCTGAAGTAGTAGAAGCCGAAACTCCTTCATGTTTAAACTCTAAAATTGATCCTGATTCTTTCGCATAAATCTTTTCTAAATTTTGTAAATCATAAGCTTCAAGAATAATATGATACTCTCTTTTCACCTGATTATTATTCATTGAATTATCTTTTTTACCATTTTTATAAGCAGGCTTTAATAATGTTTTCAACAGTAATAAATAATCTTTATTTGTCTGTTCTTTTATTAAAATTAATTCATCTTCCGTCAATTGATATTTAAAATCATTTACATCAAAATCTATAAAATTTTGTTGAAGATATAATTGAGAACCAAAAAGAGATTTGAAATCATTATCAACCTTTTCATTAAATTTTACAGCATTAAATGGAAAATTATTTTTAACCAATAAAAAGGTTTTGTCAAGATGAACTAATTTCTTATCTGGATTTAATAATACATCTGTTAATGCATATTTTGGTGAGTAACAAGAATTAAAAAAGCATAAAATACAACCAAATAAAAATATTTTTCTCATACATAAATATTAGTGAATTTTAAAGATAACAAAAAAGCTCTGAGTTTCCTCAGAGCTTAAAAATCATTATATAAAAATTCTTTCGAATTAATCTTCAGCAAATAATTCTGCTTCGTCAGCTGGATTATCAATAGAAGGTTTTCCATCTACTGGCTCACCTTTGATTAATGCGACAATTTTAGCTTCAATTTCTTCTGCCAATTCAGGATTATCTTTCAATACTTCTTTTACAGCATCTCGACCTTGTCCTAATTTGCTATCGTTGTATGAATACCAAGAACCAGATTTGTTTACAATTCCTTTCTCAACACCCATATCCAAAATTTCTCCAACTTTAGAAATTCCTTCACCGTACATAATATCAAATTCTGCTTGACGGAATGGAGGTGCAACTTTATTTTTAACCACTTTTACTTTCGAATGATTTCCGATTACCTCATCTCCATTTTTGATTTGAGTAGAACGACGGATATCCAAACGTACAGATGCGTAGAATTTTAAGGCATTACCACCAGTTGTTGTTTCTGGATTACCGAACATTACCCCAATTTTTTCACGTAATTGATTAATAAAAATTGCTGTACATTTCGTTTTATTGATTGTTCCTGTCAATTTACGTAAAGCTTGCGACATCAAACGCGCTTGTAATCCCATACGAGAATCTCCCATTTCACCTTCAATCTCCGCTTTTGGAGTAAGAGCCGCAACAGAGTCAATTACGATAATATCTATCGCTCCCGAACGAATTAAGTTATCTGCAATTTCTAACGCTTGCTCACCATTATCTGGTTGAGAAATAATTAAGTTTTCTACATCGACACCTAATTTTGCAGCATAATAACGGTCAAAAGCATGTTCTGCATCAATAAAAGCAGCGATACCACCAGCTTTTTGGGCTTCAGCAATAGCATGTAAAGTCAATGTTGTTTTACCAGAAGATTCTGGTCCGTAGATTTCTATAACACGTCCGCGAGGATAACCTCCTACTCCTAACGCTAAATCTAATCCTAAAGATCCAGAAGGAATTACTTCTATTTTATCATCAACAGCCGAATCTCCCATACGCATTACAGTTCCTTTCCCGTAAGCTTTGTCCATCTTATCTAAGATCAGCTGTAACGCTTTCTTTTTATTGTCTAAATCGCTCATTATATTATTTTTTATTTTTCTAAAATTTGTTTTGCGTGTTCTTTTGTTTTCACTTTTTCGATTACATCTGTAATCACTCCTTTTTCATCAATGATGAAAGTTGTACGATGAATTCCATCAAATTCGCGTCCCATAAATTTCTTTGGTCCCCAAACCCCAAAAGCATTCAAAATTTCGTGATTTTCATCTGCAAGCAAAGGAAAAGGTAAATTATTTTTCTCTGCAAAATTCTTTTGTCTTTTCACAGAATCTGCACTTACTCCAACCAAATGATAACCTTGAGCTTTCAACGCATTTTCGTTATCGCGCAAATCACATGCTTCGGCTGTACAACCTGGTGTACTTGCTTTTGGATAAAAGAAAACGACTAATTTTTTTCCTGCAAAATCTTGGTATGAAACTTCGTTTCCATCTTGATCAATTCCTTTAAAATCTGGAACTTTATCTCCTATTTTTAACATCTTGATTTATCTTTAGAACTTCTCGTAAAAATAATGATTAAATCTTGAATCATAACTGATTTAACTAATTAATCTTTTATTTATACTACAAATGTAATGCTATACAACGCCAAAATAAGTCGCTTAAAAATTCTTCTTTATTTATTCCTATTTTATATATCTTTTTTGATAAATTGAGGTTCTGTTCCATCTCGATAAGCCATAAAATGTGGCGATAATACTTCAATTCCTGCTTCGTTTAGTTCTAAAACTAAAGCTTTTCTTAGATTAGAATAAATGACTTCTTGATTATGTGCATTTGTAATAAACGCATTTATTTGATAAGTGATATAAAAATCATCTAAACGTAATTGAAACACGAAAGGAGCTGGATCTTTCTTAATTTCAGGTATTTTTAACGCTGCTTTTTTAGCGACTTCATGAACTTTTTCAATTGGAATATTATAACCTAATGCGAATTCTGTATAAATAATTAAACCTTTATTCGAAGAATCTGTACTATAATTTGTTGTATGACTATTCATCACTGTAGAGTTCGGGACAGAAACTATCTCATTTTTAATGGTACGTATTCTGGTTACTAATAAATTTCTTTCTATGATTTCTCCTGTAACGTCACCAATCTTGACATAATCTCCATTAGAAAAAGCACGAGTATATGTTAACATCAAACCCGACATGATATTTCCTAATGCACCAGCCGAACCAAATGTCACTAAAATACCAACAAACACAGATACACCTTGAAAAATAGGAGATTTAGCTCCTGGTAAGTATGGAAAAATAACAATCATTATAAATATCAAAAGAAGTACTTTAAATATTTGATAGGTTGGTTTTGTCCATTCTTTATAAAATCCATTAATTGTCAATCTACCAGAATCCAATTCTTCAGAAATGAAATCTAAAAATTTAAAAATCAATCTAAATATTATAATAATAATTGTGATTGTTAATAGATTTGGTAAATAATCAATGACTGCTCTTGCTATTTTTTTAAGCGGTGTAAGCAGATTTTCTAGAAAAACAGCTGAATAACCTTGAGTAGAAGGAAAAAAATTGAATAAAATAGGAATTGCTAAATATATTAAAATCAAAATTATAAGCCAGCGGATTATTCCTACTAAAAACCACAAGTACTCTATTTGTTTATTTTCGTTAAAGAACTTAAACTTCTTTTTAGTAAATGGAGATAAAATATTTCTTTTATTTCTAAATAGTTTTAGTTTTAGCCAATATGTACCTTTATTTATTAAAAAAATTAAAAAACTTACAACAGAAATTAACAATATTGCATATAAAGTTCCTTTAGCCAAAGTTGGTAAACTAACATCTGAACGGTGTTTTTCTATAGAATCCGCTATTACATTAGCATACTTATCAGATAATTTATCTAAAGAAGTATTCTCCCATAAAGCATCTTGCAAACCAACACTTGCTATTATATCTTCATCAGAATAGATTAAATATTGATTTTCATCGCTTGATACTTTTATTGAGTCTTTGTTAAAATCATATGATTTTGCTAATTCTATAATTTTTTCTTCAATAGAACGAGCGCGTTCTTTCATTGTAAAACCTCCAACCCCTCTATATACAATAAACAACGTATCGTGAAAAGGTACAACTGGAACTCCTTTATTAATTAATCTTAAAGAATCAATTTTGTCTTTATATCGTTTTGTAACAATAGAATCCCTACTTTTTAGGAATTTCAACTCTTTTAATAGTGATTCCTTTTCTTTAGAAGTTATTTGTATTCCTGCAAATTTATTCTCTAATTCAATTCTTTTTATCGAATCCTCTTTACGTTGATTTGAAAATTCTACTAATCGTTTTTCTAATGACTTTTGCAAAGAATCTTGTCCTTTCGAAAAACAAAAAAAGAAGAATGAGAAAAGAACAATAAATATATTTTTTAACACTTTTGTTATATCTAAAAATCTTCGATAAATTTATGAACAAAAGTGTTAAAATTGATTCTTAGTTTTTAAATAAATTTGATTTTCTATTTTTACACAAAAAGTCTCAGAACTTATGATGTTAAAGAAAGAACGTATCCAATTTGTGATTGATGAATTGGAAAAATTATATCCAGTTCCACCAATTCCATTAGACCATCAAGATGCTTTTACATTATTGATCGCCGTTTTATTATCTGCCCAAACAACAGATAAAAAAGTGAATCAAGTAACACCCGAATTATTTGCGAAAGCTTCTAATGCAAAAGCAATGTCGTTATTAGAAGTAGATGAAATAAAATATTATATCCGTGAGATTGGTTTATCAAACACAAAAGCCAAAAATATCAAACGATTATCCGAAATTTTAATCGAAAAATACGATGGAGAAGTTCCCGAAGGTTTTGAAGAATTAGAAGAATTACCTGGCGTTGGACACAAAACTGCTTCGGTTGTGATGTCGCAATGGTTTGGTCATCCAGCTTTTCCTGTCGACACACATATTCATCGTTTGATGAAGTTATGGAAATTGACAAAAGGAAAAAATGTTGAGGAAACAGAAAAAGATGCAAAAAAAATATTTCCAAAAGAGTTGTGGAACAAATTACATATTCAAATCATTTATTATGGACGTGAATATTCTCCCGCACGCGCTTGGAGTTTAGATAAAGATTTTATTACTCGAAAAATGTTCGAATAAAAAAATACCTTCCAAAATGGAAGGTATTTTTCTTTATTATTTTACAATTTCAAAAACTTGCAAACGAAGCTTTATCGTATCAACTTTGCTCAACGTATCTTGCAAAACCAAATATTTTGGATCTAACTGCTTCACATAATAATTGTACGTTGTATCTTTTGTTTCCATTGTCAACAAACGTTTTGTTTTAGACGTATTATACACATACGTTCCTGTCGTTTGTTCTTGCACACAATTCCCTTTTTCGGTTTTATACATGTTAGAATTATAATTCTTAACATCCGAAAAATCTAATATAGATTGACGTTCACAAGCCAATAGTTTGTCTGTTGTCGTTATATTTCCTTTCGTTTCTCTAATTTCTTTCAATTGCCATTTTCCAGATCGCAATAATTGATCTTGCGATATTGCCAATGAATCGTCTTCTTTGCACGAAAAAATTGAAAGAAATAAAATTGATACTAAAAATAGGCTGAATATATTTTTCATTCGGTTCAATAATTATCTGGTAAAAATAAAGATTTTGAATGACGTAAAGTGAATATAAAAAATAAACCTGAAAACTTATTTTCCTTATTTATTGTTTACGTAAAATATCATAACTGATTGTGTTTGCTATTTTCTCGAATTCTTTATCTGAATCTACAATTTTTTTATCAATATATGTTTCAAAAGTTATCGTATTATCTTGATTAATTTTCACAATTCTATCTTCAAAAATATAATCATCAATGTAAAATTGAATTCTATTATCAACAATTCGCCACAATGTTAATCGAGGCTCACTAGGAAAACAATTGCCATTATTTCCTTCTACATAATTATAAATAGCATATCCATTATCCCAAATTGTATAATTTCTCATTAACCGACAATCATCAAATTCTTTAGACACTTTTTTGCCATTTTCATAAAAGCCAGATTCTTGTAATTTCCAAAAACCAATCACATTATCAGGTTTTAATTGTTGAGAAAAAATTTTTGAAGAGAATAAGATTAATAGAATTAAAATAATTTTTTTCATAAGATTGATTTACCTTGTAAAGGTATATTTTTATCTTATCAAATAAAAAGAATGAAAAAATTCATACTAGAAACTTCCGACAAATATCCAATTGCCGTAACCTCTTTTGGCGAAAACAATGCAACCAAAAAAATCATTGTCATTTCGTCTGCAATTGGTGTTAAACAAACTTTTTATGCTAAATACGCAACGTATTTAGCTAATAAGGGATATTTGGTTTTCACGTATGATTATCGCGGAATCGGCGACTCTAAACCAAAAAAATTAAAAGATTTTGAAGCGCATTTTACAGATTGGGCAGATAAAGATTTTCTAGGTTTGACACAATATATCGAAGAATTTTATCCCTATCACGAAAAGTTTTTAATTGGTCATAGTATCGGTGGAATTATGATTGGTTTGACACGCGCTTACAAAGTTTATGATAAAATTGTAACGATTGGTTCTCAATATGGTTATATCAAAAATTTTCATCAAAAAGATAAACCAAAAGTAAATTTCTTTTTTCGTATTGCAATTCCTATTTTATCTGCTTTTTACGGATTTTTTCCTTCTCAAAAGGTTGGAATGGGTGAACCAATTCCAATTGGAATTGCGAAAGATTGGCGAAAGTTAATTCTGAATGAAACTTCGATTTTAGGTTATGCAGATGAAACGCATAATTTGTATGATGAAATTACAAAACCTGTTTTAATCATTAGTTTGGATGATGATTTTATGGCAACGCCAAAATCTGTAGATTTATTTGCACAATTAGTTTTGAAGAATGCGAAGAAAAAACGTTTGAATATCATTCCTAAAGAATATGGATTGGATGAAATTGGACATTTAGATTTCTTTCGAGAAAAAAATAAAAATGAAATTTGGCATATTCCTCTTGATTATATTGAAGAATAAAAAAGCTCGAGAAGTATCTCGAGCTTTTAACTTTTTATAAACGAATTCCAACTCCGCCCAAAACATTAATTCCGGCTTGAGGGAAATAATATCCACCTTCGTAATAATAACCATTCGATTCGTATTTAACATCAAATAAATTATTAATCAAAAACGAAAATTCAAGGTTTTTAATTCCTTTTACTTTTGGCGAATATCGAATCAAAAGATCCGAAACTAAATAACTATCTAATTTTCCATCTGCTGGTTCTGTATTTGATAAATATTGTTCACCAACATATTTATTCGTCAAATTAATCAATACATTTTTGAAAGGAACAGCTTCAAAACCGAAAGCAGAAATCACATCTGGCGAAAGCGCAATTTTTGTCTTTCCGTACTCTTTCACAGAAGAACTTCCGTCAACATTCCAAACTTCCTCTTTGTAATTATCATGTTTGTTTTCGCTAAACGTAATATTTCCAAAAACATTCAAACGATTCGGAATAATCTTATAGTTTGCATCAAATTCGACTCCTCGTCTATAACTTTTTCCTGAATTTTCGCGAATCGGCGTTCCTACATCATTCAATTTCCCAGTTGGGACCAATTGATTTTTGTACGCCATATAATATACATTTACGCTCAATGATAACTGTCCTGACTTTTTATAACCCAATTCATAATCTTGTAAAAATTCAGCCGTCGGACGCTTGCCATTATTCTCATAATCTACACGAAGTGGCTCACGATGCGAAATTCCATAAGAAGCATACATCACATTTGAAGAATTAATTTTAAAATTTAACCCAGCTTTTGGATTCACAAAATTGAATTTATCCGAAAATGGTCTAAAATCTTCGTCATAATTTTCTCCATTTGGCAAATACTTCGCATCATAATCAACATAACGATATTGCAAATCACCAAACAATTCAAACTTATTCAATTGATACAATACTTTCGCATATGCAGCCAATTGTTTTTTTACAGAACGATTGTTGTAATATTTGAAATCCTTATCCTTAAAATCTGTTCCTTTTACCCATAAGACATTTCCATAATGATCGCCATCATATTCGTTTGCAGATAATCCGAAAAACACTTTGAAATTGTTTAATTTTTGATTTTCAACTTCAAGATTAAAACCATAAAAATCATTATCAAGATATTCTCGATTGATTAAATTTCTTTTATCTGAAGTTAAATAATCCAATTTATAGCGTTTCAAACCGCGATTATTTTTATAGCTCTCGTAATAACCTTTACCTTTTGTATAATGAACTGTTAAATTTGATTTCCAATTATTCCCAAAATCTTGTAACCACGAAAGAAAATAATGATTTTGACGATAATTATCAGTGTGATTTTTATAAAAACCTTCAACTTTTCCATTTTCGTCTAAAATCTCTCCTTCAGAATTATATGTTCTATCATTTTTCAAAGTTTCGGCATCTACACCACTCCATGCTTGATACGTTTGTTCTTTTCCAAACATATTCTGAAATCTAAACTTTGTTTTTTCATTCAATTCATATAGAGCTGTAAAATCATAAGAGATTAAATCTGACCAAGATCTGTCTACATATCCATCCGAATTTATCTTAGAAAAACGTCCATCAATACTCAATTTATTGTTTAGTATTTTTCCCGTACCAGCCTGAACTGTATATTTTTGCGTTTTATAATTTCCGAAAGAAACATTTGTTTCTGCAAAAGGAACGGTAGACGGATTTTGAGATTCGATGTTAACACTTGCTCCAAAAGAAGCCATTCCATTTGATGAAGTTCCAACTCCTCTCTGAATCATCATAGAACTTGTTGACGAAGCCAAATCTGGCATATTCACCCAAAAAACACCTTGAGATTCAGGATTATTAAGCGGAATTCCATTTAATGTAACGTTGATAGATTGTTCATTAAGTCCACGAATTTTGATAGACGAATAACCAATTCCCGTTCCTGTATCGGAAGTTATAGAAACAGACGTAGCAGAATTTAACAAAGTTGGAACATCTTGCCCCAAATTCTTCTTTTGTAACATTTTATCAGTTACCTTTTCAACTGTAATCGGAAGTTTTTCGACAATTGAAACTTCTCCTAATTGAATTTCTTCTTTTTGAATAGAATCTTTTTCTTGTGCATAAAGAATAGATGCACCAAATAATGACAATAAAAAAATCGACCTTTTCATAATTAATTTTAAAAAATATTATGAAAGGAGCCATCTTACACTTTTATAATTTACGCGCGAATGTAATTTGGTGAAGTACCAGTTCCCTTAGCAGCATTACCTGCCCAGGTTCTTTGGGTATAATCTCAGCCTCTTGTAAAGAAGCACCCCTTTCGATTGAATTTCAAAGGTAATCTTTTTTTTGAAATTTAAAAATTTCTTCATTTTTGATTATCTTTAGAAACTTTCGGGCATAAAAAAACCTTCTGGTTGGTATGCCGAAGGTTTTTTTGGGTTTAGTAATAGAAGATAGATTGATTGACTTTTAATAAAAATCAACTGGTCTAGTTGGTATGAATTAGATTTATTGGTTATTAAATCTGAAGCAAAGAAACAGTAGAAATTAGTTTTCACAAAAAAATCGACGCCTCATAATGTCTACAGACAAAAAAAAAGCGTCTACGAATTGTCTACAAACTATTTTATTGTATCTTTACTCATTAATTTTAAACTCTTTACCTAAAACCAAAACTGCAAATTTATGAATCATAAACTGCAAATTTTAAAACCTTTTTTATCCTTTTTTATCCTTTTCATTGGAATTTTTCCCGTTTTTGCTCAAAATGATATTCAAAAAAGCATTAATAACATTGAAAAAAACACTATTGATGGAAAATTTAATGATGCTGAAGAAGAATTAAATATTTTACTAAAACGAAATAATGATAATCAACTAAATAAAGTAATTATCTATATAAACTTTGTTAATCTTTATGCAAATAAAGATGATTACGACAATGCTTTAAAATATGCTAATTTAGCTAAAGAAATAGCTGATAAAACAGTTGATAAGTTAGATGACTCATATACATCTTATGCTTTTGCAAAATTGTATTTATTGAATAGTATGTATGATAAAACAATCTATTATTCGAATAATGCTTTAAAATCACTTACAAATTATCCTAACGAAAACATATTACGATCAAAGATCTATCTTTTGATGTCTATGACTCATTCTAGGACAGGCGTCTTCTCTGAAGAATATAATAATTATATTACTAAAGCACTTTTTTATGCAAGAAAAAGTAAATCTCTTTTAGAATTATTATCTGCTTATTCAGCAACTACATTAATGTATTATCATAAATATCAGAAAAGTAATAACCCTAAGGATTTAGAGAAAATTTTTCAGAATGCTGAAATAAATTTAAGTTACATTAATGAAAATAATATTGATATAGTTCCTATTAAAGCCGCTTCTATTACCTATAATAATTTAGCTTCTTTAATAAACACATACCCTTATAGAAATTTAGACAAAAATGAGCGGTATAATTTAGCCGAAAAATATGTTAAAATAGCTTTAGATTATTCAAGTAAAATTAATAATCCTGATTTAAAATCTACTTGTTATTCAACATATGCTGAAATCAGTGAAAATAATGGAAACAATAAACAAGCTGAAGAATATTATTTGAAAGCTTATGAAATTGTCAAATCTGTACGTAATTTAAGAGACATCAGTACAATTAATACAATTGTAAAACTAATTTCAAATTTTTATGAAAAAAATAATGAACCTACAAAAGCTCTAAAATTCAATAAAGAATCATTGATTTATACACAAAAAGCGTATGAAAAAGCGTATGAAAATAAACGTAATGTACTAGAGGCTTTTTATAATTTTGAGCGCAAAAATGAAGAAATTAAACAACTAAAAGAAAAAAATCAAATCTTTTCAAAACAACGCATTTTGTATTTATCTCTTATTGGTATTTCAATAATTGGAATTGTGCTAATGGTTTATATGTTCATTTACAAACAAAAATTAAACAAACAAAAAACCAATTTATTAGAAGCTGAAAAACAAGAAACAGCTTTAACTTTAAAATTAGAGTTGGAAGAAAAAGCTCGTTTAACAGCTGAACGAAAATTACTTGATATACAACAAGAACAATTACAAAAGAAAGCATTAGCAACATCATTGCAATTAAATCATAAAAATTCTTTCATCAGTGAATTAAAAGAAAAAATAAAAGATGATCAAAATTTCAATATCAATAAAGTTTTAAAAGACGAACGTCTTACTGATAATAATTTCAATGGATTACAAACCATTGTACAAGATATTCATCCTAATTTTTTCAAGAAAATGAACGAAATATCTAAAAATAAACTCTCTGCTCAAGATTTAAATTATGCAGCTTACATCTATTTAAATATGGATAATCAACAAATTTCTAACTTATTGAAAGTTGAGAACAAGACCGTTCGTATGACAAAATATCGTTTAAAACAAAAGATTGGTTTATCAAAAGATGTTGATTTGCAAAAATTTATTCAATCCTTAGAATTATAATAAAAAGTTGATCATTTAGAAAAAATGAAGAGAAAGATATGGATATTATTCCTTGTATTACTTACTCAATATACCAAGGCACAAAGTGATTTTAACAAAGATCAACAATTGGTTTACACCTATTTGTATAGCAAAGATTATGAAAATGCAAAATCAATTATTGATAATAATTTATTAAAAAGCGATGATATACATAATAAGATTATAGGTTATGTATTGCTTGCAGATTATTATAGAAGTATAAAAAAAGAAGTTGAAAGTATTGAAGCTTTAGAAAAAGCTAAAGCATTAGCTAGGAAAAACAAAAATAAGGTGGATATTGCCTTTGTTGAATATGGTTATGCTCAATATTATGATAAAATTAATCAACAAGAATTATTTTTAAAATCCATTAATAAAAGTATTAATGAAATGAGTAAACATAAAAATGAAAATTTTATACTTACTCAAATGTATTTCCTTAGGTTTAGTAATAAACTACGTAAATCACTAGAATCTGGATTTAGATCTGACGTTATTAATGCAAACAAGCATGCTTTATTAGGAAAAAATAATCTTCAAATTAATTTTACATTTAATAATCTGGGATACTATTATCAGAAACAATTTGAAGATACTAATAACAAAAAGTTTCTAGATTCTTCTGTTACCAGCTATAATAACGCTTACAAATATGCATTATTAATAAAGGAAGAAAGTGTAAGAAATCGTTGTTTGGTTGTACATTATCTTAATAAAAGTAGTAGTATAATTAAAACTTCTAAAGAATATCCTCATGAAGAGAGTTTAAAATACTCGATGCAAGCGCTGAACATTGGTAAAAACTCTCCAAATTGTAGTGATATAGTTGCTTTAATTTACATAAATATTGGAGATAGTTATTTTAAAAGAGAGGAATTTGAAACTGCAAAAAACTACTTTCTAAAAGCAGAAAAATTAGCAATGAATGATAACAAAATTTTTCCTGCTCATAAAATCATCATTCTTAATAATTTATCAATCACATATGAACATCTAGATCAATTAGATAAAGCCTTAGAATACGAACGAAAAGTAAAAGAATTTATTCAGCAAAATGATCAAGAACAATTTGATAACAATACAAAGTCTTTAGAAATTTTTTATAATACTGAGCAAAAAAATCAGCAAATAAAACAATTAGAAGAAAAGAATCAAATTTATTCTAAACAGAAATTTCTTTATATAGGTATTATTTTGCTTGCGATTGCTGGTGTGATTTTCTTAATGTATATGTTGTATTATAAGCTAAAATCAAACAAACAGAAAACAGATTTACTAAAAGCCGAACGATACGAAGCCGAACTAAATTTAGAACTTGAAAAACAAGAAAAGGCTCGTATTAAAGCCGAACAAGAGTTACTAGCTTTACAACAAGAACAATTGAACAAGCAAGCTTTAGCAACTTCTTTGCAATTAAAACAGAAGAATTCTTTCTTGAATGAACTGAAAGAAAAAATAAAAGACAAAGAAGCCTTAAATCTTGATCGAATCTTGAAAGACGAGCGTCTAATGGATGATGATTTTAATGAAATACAAAATATTATAAAAGAAGTTCATCCAAACTTTTTCAATAAACTAAGCGAAGTTTCTAAAAGTAAATTAACTAATCAAGACATGAAATATGCCGCATATTTGTATCTAAATATGGATAATGTACAAATCGCAAATGTGATGAAAGTAGAAACGAAAACGGTACGTATGGCAAAATATCGTTTAAAACAGAAAATTGGTTTAGAAAAAGAAGCTGATTTACAAACATTTATTCAAAGTTTATTTTCATAAAAAAAATCTGTAGACACTTGTCTACAGATTTTTTGTTCTTATTCTATCTTAAGTTCTGCAACAATCGGAAAATGATCCGATTTTATATCATCTCCACGATAAAAATTGGTAACTTTTATGTTCTTTGAAACCCAACATTGGTCAATATTTGTGCGGAAAATTGGGATGAAAGCATTCCAAGAATTATTCAATCCAAAACCAGAACGAGCATCTTTCATTTTATCTGATTGCACCAATTTGAAATTCGGTGAATAAACCGTAGAATTCAAATCTCCAACTAAAATGATATTTTCATTCGATAAAGCATCAATTTCCTGCTTCATCAATTCGTATTGTTTATTTCGTCTTTCAAAACGAGCCTGATTTGGTAAAGGCGGAACAGGATGCGTTGCCAAAATGCTTAATGGTTTAGCGTCTACAATAATTTCCGCTAAAATAGACGGATGCATCTCATCAATATAATTTTTTGTAGACACTTTTGTAAACGGTATTTTAGAATAAATCGCAATTCCAAAATTGTTATTTCTTACCTCTTCTTTATAATATGGATATTCTTTTCGGATAAACTCTACATGTTTTTGCCAAGCTGGCGTTAATTCTTGTAAAACAAGTACATCACTTTTTTCTTTAGCCAAATAATCTTTTAGATGTTGAAATTCTTCATTCTGAGAAAAAATATTAATTGAAGTAATTTTAAAATTCGATTTTTCTCCTTTTGCATTATCTCCAAAATAAAAATTCCCAAGATTCTTGTACGTAATAATTGGAATTGCAACCAAAGGAATCAACCAAAAAATATTCTTTTTCTCCTCTTTTCTGATAGCATAATTATGAATCAAACACAAGAAAAAAGCAATAATCAGCGCATAAATAGAGTAATGCGACAACATATCAAACACAAAATATTGATAAAAACTCTTGCTCGTTAAATAAATTCCAGCAAATACAAAAAATAAAATTCTACTCCATTTTGTTAACATCTCGTCAATACTTTTTTAATTCTCGTAAAAATAGAAATTATATTATTCATTAACTTCGCAATATGATAAAAATCGGAATTTTAGGAGGAGGACAATTGGGATACATGTTTTTGCAAAATGCATTGCAATATCCTTGCGAGATTAGTATTTTAGATCCAGCTGCTGATGCACCTTGCGCACTACATGCACATCATTTTGTACAAGGCGATTTCAAAGATTATGAAACGGTTGTTGCATTTGGAAAAGATTTAGATGCTATCGGAATTGAAATTGAACACGTAAATGTTGAAGCGTTGCGTTATCTAAAATCAATTGGAAAACGCGTTGTTCCAGATCCTGAAGCTTTAGCTATTATTCAAGACAAAGGAATTCAAAAAGAATTTTATGTCAATAATAATATTCCGACTGCGCCTTATTTTGGATTAGATAATTGGGAAGATTTAAAATCGAAACAAGACATCAATTATCCGATTTTTCAAAAATCTCGAAAAGATGGTTATGATGGAAAAGGTGTTCAATTCCTAAAATCTGAAGCTGATTTAGACAAAATGCTACAAGCTCCTTCAATTTTCGAAACGCCAGCTGATTTAGATCGCGAAATCGCGGTTGTTACCGTTGCCGATCATTTAGGAAATATTGTCACTTATCCAACCGTAGAATTTGTCATCAACGAAGAATATAATTTGTTAGATTATTTATTGATGCCTTCTACACTTCCGAAAGAAATCACTGATCGTGCTGAACAAATTGCGCGTGATGTGGTAAAAGCATTGAAATCTCCAGGAGTTTTCGCAGTCGAATTATTCTTGAATAAAGATCAATCGATTTGGGTAAACGAAACCGCTTCTCGCGTTCACAATTCTGGACATTCAACAATAGAAGCAGCTTATTCATCACAATTCGATCAAATGTTAAGAACCTTAATGCAATTGCCTCTTGGTTCTACAAAATTGTTTACAACTTCTGCAATGGTCAATTTGATTGGCGCTGAAGGACAAACTGGACAAGCCGAAATCGAAAATATTGAAGAATTATTGACGATTCCAGGAACATTTTTACATTGGTATGCAAAAACTATCACAAAACCAGGTCGAAAAATGGGACACGTTACCTTAGTGAACGATGATTTAGAACAATTAAAACAAAACATAAAACAAGTAAATGCAACGGTGAAAGTCGTGGCAAAAAAGTAACAACTATGGTAGGAATTATAATGGGAAGTGATAGCGATTTGCCTATCATGAAACAAGCTGCTGATCTATTAACAGAACTAAATATCCCTTTCGAATTAACAATTGTTTCAGCGCATCGTACGCCACAACGTATGTTTGATTATGCGAAAACGGCACACGAACGTGGAATAAATGTCATTATAGCTGGAGCTGGTGGTGCTGCGCATTTACCAGGAATGGTTGCATCTATTACGCCGCTTCCTGTGGTTGGTGTTCCAATTAAATCGTCAAATTCTATTGATGCTTGGGATTCGATTTTATCTATTTTGCAAATGCCAAATGGAATTCCAGTTGCAACAGTTGCTGTAAATGCGGCGAAGAATGCAGGAATTTTGGCAGCGCGTATTTTAGGAGCGACTAATCCAACTTTGCAAGAAAGATTAATCCAATATCAAGAAGATTTACAAAAAGCTGTAGAGGCGAAAATAGAGCTTGTAAAAAGCGAATATCCGAATGGGTTTGATAGGTAAGATAATCTATTAGTATGGAAGAAAATAATTTTTGGATATATTCAACTTATTTTAATGAATTTATCAAACTCCTTAAACAAGAATTTAGTTTTCAAAAGGATTTAGATTTAATCAAATATAATCTTTTTCAAACTAATTTTGATAAAGATATATGGTTTGAATTATCCGAAGCAGATTCTTATCATAAAATTGAAATTTCTAAAGACAATGATGATCGTGATATTATTTTCTTCAAAATCATAACAACTAAAGATAAAATGGATTCCATTCAATCTTTTTTATCAGAAATTGAAAAAGAATAAATAATCAATCTCCATAAACCAAAAACTTCCAAACTTTACAGCTTGGGAGTTTTTTATTATAAGAAATTTTTTAAATCTTAACGTAAAGCTCTATCGCGGTTATCAACCACATCAGCAGCTTGAATCAATGATTGTAACAATGTTTGTTGGAAACGTCCTTGTAATTGACGATTTTATTATTTATTTCTCTTTACCTGATAATACTCAAAATACATACCTCCCTTTTTAAATTTTCCATTTGGTTTCTGTTCGATTAGAATTGTATTTTTATTTAACATCAAATATTTTTGATTTCTTATCATTGCATTCTCATAAATATTTTGATAAACATTTAAAACAAAACTATTCGAATTGGGATTATTAATTATATATTCTTCAGTTTTCTTTAATTCATAACTTCCAATATAAATCTTATGAATTAAACTATCTTTTTTATCAAATTCAAAAATTCGTTTATCTGTTATTAATTCTTTAGGTATATATCCAGCAAAAGCACATGTAGTTGTTGGACGATTAGAAATTCTTAGTCTATTCTTTTTATCATTATTATTAATTGCTAAATCTAACTTTTCTATTTGTAATGTATCAATAGATAAAATTTCATCATTTTTATTATATTTTGTTCTGATAAGATTAAATTTAAAATACACTTTACCTTTTTCGTCAATCTCATCTTCTATAAAATCATAATGTCCATAACTTTTTTCAGCTAAATCTTGATTTAGTATAATTGTATCTCCTCTTGAAATCCATTTTCCAGATTCAGTATATTTATCTTGAAGAATATTTCCAATCGGATCTTGAAAATACTTACTTGTATAGTTGAATGTATTATCATCATTAAATTTAATTTTGAACTGATTATTTTCAAACTCTCCTACAGGATTCTTATTTTGTCCAAAACCTATCAAACAAATGATAAAAAAAGTTAGTCTTATTATTATTTTCATAAATCAAATTTATCCTTAAATATAAAACAAAAACCGCCCGAAGAATTCTTCGAGCGGTTTTTTTATTTATTATAAGAAATTTTTTAAATCTTAACGTAAAGCCCTATCGCGGTTATCAACCACATCAGCAGCTTGAATCAATGATTGTAACAATGTTTGTTGGAAACGTCCTCGTAATTGACGGTTTAAATTATCCAAAATCATTGAACCTTTTTGATTCTTTTGAATTTGTTGAGTTGAAGGAATTACGTAGAAAATACCTGCATTACCAATAATTGCTTTAGAAGATTGATTTGGTTTTACACCAAACGCAGCTCCTACAACTTTAGGCTCTAAACCAATTCCAGTTAAATTAGAATTAGAGAAGTTAACCGTAGCATTTCCTTTTTTCGCTCCAAATTTAGATGCAAAAGCATTCAATCCACCGTTTGCAACTTGCTCGTCTACTAATTTACCAACTTTTTCGTGCATCAAAACTGGCTCTACATATTGACGAACAACACTTGGATGCGCCAAACCTTTGTCAAATTTTTCAACTAAATGAACAACGATATAATCTCCTGTAGAAGATGTAAACAAGTTTGTTGCTCCTTTTTCTGTTTTCTTGTCAAAAGCCCATTTTAAGATATCTCCATCCTGATCGTTTGGAATATCTTGACCAATCGCAGCATAACGCTCGATTCCTTCAGTTGTATTATTTAAATAACCACCTTTTTTCGCGATATTTTTGAAATCATTCAATGATTTTTTCTCAACATTCTGAACATATGTTCTTGCATTTGTAAATGCTTTTTCTGTTGTCGCTTTAGAAGGCTCGATTGTTTTTACAATATTCGCAACTTGATAAGCTGTTTTGTTTTTCGCTTCATCAACTTTGATGATATGGAACCCAAATTGAGATTCAACCAAATCAACTGTTCCAACTGGTTTAGAGAAAATAAATCCGTTATAAGTTTGGTCTAATTGATTGTTTTTTCCAACCCAACCAATGCTTCCTTTTTGTACAGCAGATGATTTATCATCCGATTTTGTTGAAGCAACTTCTCCAAAAGAAGCTGGATTTGCTTTTACTTCAGCTAAAATTTGTTCAGCTAATTTTTTTGCTTCGTCTTTTGTACGTTTTACTCCGTTTCCAGCAGCGCTTCCTGTGTAAGAAACTAAGATATGACTAGATTTTACAGAATCTTTTACTTCTTTCGATTTCGAAAGCTTGTATAATTGGTATGTATTTCCAATTTTGAAAGGTCCACCAATTTGTCCAACTGTTGCAGTTTTCAAGAAGTTTGTTGCTTCTGGCCCTAATTGAGCTTGTTCTAATTCTGCTTTTGTAAAATAATTTGGAATAAATGGTTTCTCAGAATTTTGAGTAACATAAACCGAATCACTTTTTGCAGAACCAAACGCCGCAATTGTATCTGTAACATTGTTCACTTCGTCATGAACAATTTGAGTTGATAAATATTTTTTGATATTTGCTAAAGCAACAGCGTCATCAGCAGTCGAAGCTCCAGCAGGGAAATAAGTATAACTTAATTTTACTAGACCTTCTGCTTTGAACAATTTTGGATATTTCGCTTCGTAAGCAGAAATTTCTTCGTCTGTTACTTTTACATTTAATTTTTTAGCCAAAGTTGCGTAATCTACAAATGCATACTGAATATTTGCATTCGAAATATTGTATCCTTGTTGAATATCCGCTTCTTTACCTGTAACCGCTGTACCAGCCATTACATAACCAAAATATTTTTGAGATAAAATCTGTAATTTTATTTGTTCAGCAGTTTGCAACCAACCTCTATATTGTTGTTGCGCCTCTGGACTTGATGCCGCATTTGCTTCTAATTGCGCAATCTGTTGTTGTGCTTCTGCACCAGACGCCATTCCGAAGTTTTGAGCTGTATAGCTCCAAAATTCATCATCAGAAACTTTTAAACCTAATTTTTCAGCATGTTGTTTCAACACTTTCTGACTAACTAAGCTGTTCCAAGTTTGTTGAGCAATTTGATTTGGAGTTGCAGTTTGACCTTGATTTTCGTACATCTTTTGTGTTTGATCGTACGCACTCTGATATTCTGCAATACCAATAGGTTCTCCGTTCACTGTACCAACTACAGACGGATCTCCAGTAAATAATTGTTTTATTTTTGAATTCTCTCCGAATAAATCTCCTGCAACGAAAGCTAACATTGCAACTCCGATTACCACGAAGATCAGCCAAGTTTTTTTACGAATTTCTCCTAAAACTGCCATTGTTTTATTTTAATGTTATTTCTATAATAGGTGGCGAAAATACGACAATACATTGAATAATAAAATAGAAGAAGCGACAAGTATGCGCTTTTTTGTTAATTTTTTTAACGCTCTTTAGAATTTTTGATTATCATCAACATACTTAAATCCTTGATTATTGAATAAAGTATAGGTTTCTAAATCGTCAGTAGCTTGCAAACCGTTTTTCGCTGTTAACGAATCGCCTTCCTTGCTAATTAAGTAAACTTCTTTCGATGTATAAACTGTTTTATTTTTTTTATTCCAAAATAATTGTTCGCTTTTCAACGAATCACCTTTCTCATTTACGATAATTACGTTTCCTCTACCTTCGTACAATCCCGTTACATCACTCAACTTTGCCCAATCTGCTTGAAAATAACCTGGTTTTACGCTTCCTTTTTGATAAAAATCAAGGTTTAAACCTTTTCTAAAAATCGTGTAAGGAGAATCTACCGTTGTATATTCTTCGATTAGTGGCGAACGCAAATTACCAGAAATTCTTCCCGAATCTTTGTTAATAATATTTGCATTGATAAGTGTGCGTGTTGGGAATTCTACCTTCTTTTTACTGATAGGAGGAAGTTCTTTTTTACAAGAAAAAAGCAAAACGAAAACGCTAATCAGACCAAATACAAGAGTTGGTTTAATTAAAACTTTTTCGTTTGCTTTTTTATACAATTTTTGTTTGTCCAAAATTAGTCAATAACTCTTTTTCTAAACCAAATATCGTTAATATCAAATCCAACTTTAACTCCGAAATAATTTTCTTTAATTAAGTTGTTTGCTGTTTTTCCTTTTTGTCCGTACTCTAACGAAATATTCATCATAGAACCATCATTTTGTTTTCCGATTGGAAATCCAAAACCTAAAGTTGCTCCATAAGCGTCAATATCTGTTCCGTGAATAGAGTATTGAGCTGATTGATAATACATACCAGCACGGTACGTTACACGATTAAAATAACTTTTGTAACTGTTATAATCTGGAATCCAATATCCTCCAACAGCAAAACGTACATTATTTTTGTAATCTACCGCAGAAGACATTGTTGTGTTTTGACCTTCTAATGGTTGAGAGAAATCTTTCCAATTATTATATTTTGCTTCTATAGCTAACGACCACGTATTATCTTTAGAATAAGATGCTCCTAAAGTAAATTGTTGTGGAATCTTAGTTTTTCCATTATCAATTCTAATAATAGAAATTGTGTCTACAGAAGATTGTGTAGTTCCAATATATGTATAAGAAGTTGTAAGATCTGTAACATCAGTTCTTAACTTAGTTCCTAATGTATAAGTAGCTCCAATGTTTAAATTGTTATTTTTTCCAATTTTCTTTGTATACATAGATCCTAAAGTAAATTGAGCACCACGATAGTTCGATTTATCGCTGTAATCTACAGCTAAACTTGCTCCATCTACAGCTAAAATTTCGTTACGTTGCAACTCTCCGAAAAGATAATTAACACGCAAACCTAAAGAAAATTCTTTTGAAAGATTTCTTGAATAAAAAGCATGAAGACTATTTAACCCTCCATCACCTTTCATTTGTACAGTTTGTTTGATATTATTTTTCTCAGAAGTATTCAAAATATCATATCCCAACGCTGTGTAAGGTTGAAAACCAACTCCAAAACTTCCTTTTTCACCAACTGGAAAAGCCAATGAGATATTAGAAACATTGAAACGACCAGCGTTTTCCTTATCTGTTCCAGATTTGAAATTATAATTAGTTCCACTTCCACTTGCATTGAAAGTTGTCATACGCAAGTTTCGGTTTGCTGCCGGATTCGAGAAGTTCGCACTTTGTCCAAAAGGATTCGTAGGAACCGTTGAGATACCGCCCATACCAGCTTGTTCAGTATTATTATCAAACAATTGCTCCCCTACTCCGTATGCCGAATAAGGTGAAACTGATATTGACTGAGCTTTTATTGTTACCACGCTAAATAGTGATAAACTACAAATAATCCACTTCATTATGAATGTATAATAGAATTCTAAGACGCAAATATGATGATTTGTTGCGAATTGTAAAAATTAGATTGCAAAAATGAGTTGTTAAATCTCTATTAAAATATTAAAACCGCTCTTTTTTTGCAAAGATAAAAATATTTTAAAATTTATTTCTCGGTAAATGAACAAGATAGCTTTTTCATCTAAAAAATATTTTAAATAATGTTTGGTAGAACGGATTTTCGCTCTATATTTGCATCACAATTAAGGCGGTGCCTTAGCTCAGTTGGTAGAGCAAAGGACTGAAAATCCTTGTGTCCCTGGTTCGATTCCTGGAGGCACCACTGCTTAAAACCTCAATCAAATGATTGAGGTTTTTTTTGTTTTAATATTTAAATGTTAATAATATCTTAAAAAAATATTTTTAACTAAAAAATCCGCTTAATAAGCGGATTTTTTAATTATATAAAGTTAAGATTTATTCAAAATTCTGCATATTTACCAAATTAGCGTAAACGCCTTTTTTCTCGATAAGTGAATGATGATTTCCTTCTTCTATTATTTTTCCAGCCTCCATTACCACTATTTTATCAGCATTCTGAATGGTTGATAAACGGTGCGCTATAACCAAAGAAGTGCGATTTTGCATCATATTATTTAAAGCAACTTGAACCAATTTTTCAGATTTCGTATCCAAAGCAGATGTTGCCTCATCCAACACCATAATTGGCGGATTTTTATAAACGGCACGCGCAATACTCACGCGTTGTTTTTGCCCTCCAGAAAGTTTGCTACCTCCCTCTCCTACTGATTCTTGATACTTTTCTGCCATTTTTACAATAAACTCTTCCGCATTTGCAATTTGCGCTGCATGTTCTACTTTTTCTAAATTTGGAGATTTATCACCTAATGAAATATTATTAAAAATTGTATCATTAAACAAAATCGAATCTTGCGTTACCAAACCAAATAACAAGCGATAATCGTGTAATTTTATATGTTTGATATCGATTCCATCAATCAAAATCTGACCAGATTTCACATCCCAAAAACGTGTAATCAAATTAGCCAAAGTCGATTTACCTGAACCAGATTGCCCAACCAAAGCAACCGTTTCTCCTTTATTAATCGTTAAATTAAAATCAGTTATCACATCGTGCTCACCATAAGCAAACGTTACGTTTTTGAACTCAATTTTATCTTCAAACGCTTCTATTCCTTTTGCATTTGGTACATCTTTTATCGATACATCAGCATCCAAAACATCAAAAATTCTTTTTGCAGAAACTTCTCCTTTTTGCACATCTGATAATGCTTTCGAAAAACGTTTGATAGGGTCTAATAATGTGTAAAAAGTTGCGATATAAAAAATAAATTCAGAACCTGTTAATCCATTTCCTTCCAAAGACAATTTCCCTCCAAAAAATACAATTAGACCAATTGTTATTGCTCCTAAAAACTCACTTGTTGGTGACGCCAAGGCACGTTTTTTCATTACTTTTTGAAGATATTTTCGATAACGATTAATTGATGTATCGAATCGTCCTTTTACCTGATCTTCTGCATTAAAAATCTTAATAATTTTAAGCGAAGTCAAGGTTTCGTCAACATAAGTAATAATATTTGACAATTCGTCTTGTGCATTTTCTGCAGCCTTTTTCAAGCTTTTTCCAATCAAAGAAATAATTGTTCCCATAATTGGAAAAACCAAAATTGCAAAAATCGTTAATTGATAACTTACTGTAAATAAGAATATCACAAAAACAATAATCATAATTGGAGATCTAACAAGCTCAACAAAAGAGTTCAAAATATTAGATTCTACTTCGTTGACATCACTCGAAATACGATTAATCATATCTCCTTTTCTTTTTTCAGTAAAATATGCAACTGGTAAATCAATAATTTTATTGTGAATATCCACTCGTAAATCACGTGTAACGCCCGAACGTAAATCAACTAAACAAGTTTCGGATAGAAAACTGAAAATATTTCGGAACAAAAATGCTACAATAAATACAACACACGAAATGGCTAATACATAAACTGGACCTTCTGTCTGCGAAAGTTGATTCATATAATATCCAGAATATTCTGAAAAAAACTGTTTCAAATCAACCAAATGACCTGAATAAATAGGTTTACTTGTTATATGTTTTTTATCTTCTCCGAAAAGTACACTCAATATAGGCATCATAAATGCTAATGCAACAATATTAAATATTGCATACAATAAATTGAAAATAATTGCTGATACAAATGAAGATTTGTAAGGTTTTATATAAGCAAACGCTCTGTTTTTATATGAACTCATTAATTTATTTTAGAAATAATCAAACTAAAGTTTTGAAGCTACAAATTTAAGCAAAAAAAATAATGACTATTCTTTTTAAAAATAGTCATTATAGAGTAAAATTTTGTGGGTTTGATTACTCAGAGTAACCTTTTCGTTTTTGTTTTGATTTTTATTTAACTCGTTGCCAAGTTTGCGTTCTTCCTACAAGAGAAATCCCGATAAAACCTCTTACGTCTAATTTATCATTTCCGTTAAGAGACATTTTTGCTTTGTATTCCTTTCCACTATTAGGATCAATGATTTTTCCACCATTCCATTCTTTTCCATCTTTTTTAAGACCAGAAAGAATTTGCATTCCTAAAATTGGTTTATTTTTTAATGCTCCTGAACAATCTGTACATTTTGCATCTTCTTTTCCTTTCGTTAAAATCTTAGTGACTTTACCATAAAGTTTTCCATCTTTCTCGAAAATCTCTACGTAAGACTTCGCCTGTTTTGTCTCATCATCAATTGTTTTCCAAGTTCCAATTGGTGATTGCGCATACATTAAAGATGTCAACATAAAGAATAATCCGAATAAAATTGATTTTTTCATATTTTTATCCTTTAAAATTTATTTCACTAAAATAACTATTTTTTAGTGTAAATAAAACACTACGCTTTATTTTTTATAAAAATAATCTCTTTTAAACATAAAAATTCATTTATAACATTAATTATCAATCATTTAATTCAATAAATATTTTTAAATAAATAATTATAAATTTTATTCATAAAAGTCAAAATAGTGTATTATTATGCTTACATAGCAATAATAAAAACGAAGGCATTTTTATGGTTTTTGTCATTTTTATGACAATTTCTTCTTCAAGAATAAAAAAATGAATACATTTGTCTACTATTTTTATAGAGTTTATAGATTGAAGAATGAATCAGCTTACGAAATACAGTTTACCATTTAGAAAACAAGAAGTAGAACCTTTGATAGAATCCATTATTTATGATGAGATTTTTCAACAACCAAATCCTTTGTACAAGAAAGAAGATTTACTCAATCAATTCAATTCTATTTTGTTAAAAATTGTTCCTGAGGAGAAATCGAATCAAATTAGTTTATATTTTTTTGAACAATTTGCACAACTTAGACAAGAATTAGAGGAACTAATTTTTGTTTTTTATGCAAATGATCCTGCATCTAAATCGGAAATTGAAATCATTTTAGCCTATCCTGGTTTTTTTGCAATTGCAATTCATCGTTTAGCACATATTCTCTACAATTTAAATACGCCTATTCTTCCTCGTTTTTTTTCCGAATATGCACATTCTAAAACTGGAATTGATATTCATCCTGGTGCTTCAATTGGAAAAAACTTTTATATCGATCATGGTACAGGAATTGTCATTGGAGAAACAACATTGATTGGTGATAATGTGAAAATTTACCAAGGCGTAACATTAGGAGCGTTTTATGTTTCGAAGAATTTGGCTAATAAAAAACGTCATCCAACAATAGAAAATAATGTCACAATTTATGCTGGAGCAACTATTTTGGGAGGAACAACAATTATTGGAAAAAATTCTGTAGTCGGCGGAAATGTTTGGATTACAGAAAGTATAGAAGAAGATTCTGTTGTCTATCAAGAGAATCAACCACAAATAAAAAAACAAAAAAAAGAACAACATATCAATTATATCATCTAAAACCTTACAACAATGATTTACAATAATGTATTAGAAACCATAGGAAATACACCAATTATTAAACTGAATAAATTATTTCCTAACCATAACGTTTATATTAAAGTAGAAAAACAAAATCCGGGTGGATCAATAAAAGATCGTATTGCTTTGGCAATGATTGAAGATGCTGAAAAAGCTGGAATTTTAAAACCTGGAGGAACAATTATAGAACCTACTTCGGGTAATACAGGAATTGGCTTATCATTTGTTGCGGCTGTAAAAGGTTACAAAATGATTATCACAATGCCAGAATCGATGTCAATTGAACGTCGTAAAATTATGGAAGCTTATGGTGCTGAATTTGTTTTAACTCCAAAAGAATTAGGAATGAAAGGCGCTATTGCAAAAGCACAAGAATTAGCCGAAACAATAGAAGGCGCTTGGGTTCCGCAACAATTTGAGAATAATTCGAATCCGACAGTCCATTACAATACAACAGCAAAAGAAATCCTTGAAGATTTTCCACAAGGAGTTGATTATTTAATTACAGGAGTTGGAACAGGCGGACATCTTTCTGGAATTGGAAAAGCATTAAAAGAAGTTAACTCTTCAACAAAAGTTATCGCTGTAGAACCAACAGATTCTCCTGTCATTTCAGGAGGAAATCCTGGTCCACACGCGATTCAAGGAATTGGAGCAGGATTTATTCCTACTAATTTAGATACTTCAATCGTTGATTCTTCTACTCAGATTACAAAAGAAGAAGCATTTGAATTTGCAAAAAAAGTGGCTAAAGTAGAAGGTATATTTGTCGGAATTTCTACAGGTGCTTCATTGGCTGCAGTTGCTAAAACTTTGAATGAAGTAGACAAAAACACGAAAATATTAACTTTCAACTACGATACTGGCGAACGCTATTTATCAGTAGAAGGTTTATTTTAAATACTATAAAAATTTTTAAACGAAAGGAGATATTGACAAAATGTCTCCTTTTTTTATTCAACAAAGTCAAAAAGTCAGTTTTTAGGTTTTATTTCTACTTTGGAATTTTTTTTGATGAAATACACCAAACAAAACCAATATAAAAAACTAAAAACCAATGGATTTTAATCAATTTACAATAAAGGGTCGTGAAGCGATTCAAGCAGCGCAGCAAATTGCAGTTGCACAAAAAAATCAAGCAATAGAACCAGCTCATATTTTAGGTGGAATGATAGATGTTGATGAAAACGTGTTATCATTAATCTTAGAAAAACAAGGTGTAAAAATGGATATGTTGAAACCTGAGTTGGATTTAGAAATCAATAAATATCCAAAAATAGAAGGTCAACAAGGAAATCATCTTTCCAATTCATCTAACCAAATTTTGCAATCTGCACAAGAAATTGCAAAAGAGATGAACGATGATTTTATCACCTTAGAGCATTTATTATTAGGTATAATTAAGAATGGTTCACCTGTTAGTCAGTTATTAAAAAATAGAGGTGTAACATTCGAGAACACAAAAAAATTAGTAACAGAATTGAGAAACGGAGAAAGAGTAACTTCTGAAAATGCAGAAGGAACATATAATTCATTAAATAAATACGCTAAAAACTTAACAGATTTAGCAAAAGAAGGAAAATTAGATCCTGTAATTGGACGTGATGAAGAAATTCGTCGTGTCTTACAAATTCTATCTCGTCGTACAAAAAATAATCCTATCCTTATTGGTGAGCCAGGTGTTGGTAAGACCGCTATTGCAGAAGGATTAGCACATCGTATTATTGACGGTGATGTTCCTGAAAATCTATTGAATAAACAAATTTTTTCATTGGATATGGGAGCTTTGGTGGCTGGAGCAAAATACAAAGGTGAGTTCGAAGAAAGATTAAAAGCAGTTGTTAAAGAAGTCACTTCTTCTAATGGTGAAATCATTTTATTTATCGACGAAATTCACACACTTGTTGGTGCTGGTGGTGGCGGAGAAGGCGCAATGGATGCTGCAAATATCCTAAAACCTGCCTTGGCTCGTGGAGAGTTACGCTCTATTGGTGCTACAACTTTGAATGAATATCAAAAATATTTTGAAAAAGATAAAGCTTTAGAGCGTCGTTTCCAGAAAGTAATGGTAGAAGAACCAGATGAAGAATCGGCTATTTCTATTTTGCGTGGAATCAAAGATAAATACGAGCAACACCATAAAATTGGAATTAAAGACGAAGCAATTATTGCGGCTGTAAAATTATCAACACGTTATATTACAGATCGTTTTTTACCAGATAAAGCCATCGATTTGATGGACGAAGCAGCTTCTAAGTTGAGAATGGAAATGAATTCTAAACCAGAAGATTTAGATAAATTAGATCGTAGAATTATTCAATTAGAAATCGAAATTGAAGCGATAAAACGCGAAAATGACGAGAAAAAATTGAATCTTTTAAAAGAAGAATTATCTAATCTTCAAGATGAAAGAAATCAATTGAATTCGAAATGGGAAGCGGAAAGAAATCGTGCCGATGAAGTTCAAGATTTAAGAAAATCTATCGAAAATATCAAATTCGAAATTGAGCGTGCAAAACGAGATTACGACTATGCAAAAGCCTCAAAATTAGAGTTTGAAGATTTAGTAAATGCAAAAAATAATTTAGAAGAAGCTGAACATAATCTAGAAGAAAATAAACAAAATAAACTGGTAAAAGAGTTTGTTGATGCGGATGATATTGCAGAAGTTGTATCGAAATGGACAGGAGTTCCGGCTCAGAAAATGATGCAATCTGATCGCGAAAAATTATTGAATTTAGAAAACGAATTACACAAACGTGTTTTAGGTCAAGAAGAAGCAATTATAGCAGTTTCTGATGCCATTCGTCGTTCTCGTGCAGGTCTTAGTGACGAAGGAAAACCAATCGGTTCGTTCTTATTCTTAGGTTCAACTGGTGTTGGGAAAACTGAGTTGGCAAAAGCCTTAGCCGAGTTCTTATTCGATGATGAAAATGCAATGACTCGTATCGACATGTCCGAATATCAGGAGCGTCATGCAGTTTCTCGCTTGGTTGGGGCACCTCCGGGTTACGTTGGTTACGACGAAGGTGGTCAGTTAACAGAAGCGGTTCGTCGCCGTCCTTATTCAGTTATTTTGTTGGACGAAATTGAGAAGGCACATCCAGATGTTTTCAATATTTTGTTACAAGTTTTGGATGACGGACGTTTGACAGACAACAAAGGTCGTGTGGTTAACTTTAAAAATACGATTATCATTATGACATCGAATTTTGGTTCTCATACGATTTTGGATAAATTCTCAAACATTGACGAAAATAATGTGGCACAAGTTTATGATGAAACAAAAGATGTCGTTTTTGAGGAATTGAAACAAAACTTTAGACCAGAATTTTTGAATCGTATTGATGAAATTATTTTGTTCCGTCCGTTGAGCGAAAACCAAATTTCCGGAATCGTGAATATCTATTTAAGCGGAGTTGCGAAGAAATTAGCACAACGCGATATTACATTAGATATTACGCCAGAAGCTGTCGATTATTTAGCAAGAAAAGGTTACGATCCACAATTTGGAGCACGACCATTGAAACGAGTTATTCAACAAGATGTATTAAATGAACTTTCAAAAGAAATTTTAAAAGGAACAATAAATGATAATGATGCGGTTTTAATCGATTATTTCGAAGAAAAATCTGGAGATAATAAATTAGTTTTCAGAACTAATCAATAAGTATATTACGATTTTATTCATGTGTAAAAAATCCGCTCGTTGAGCGGATTTTTTTTTATTTCTTCTTTTTATAAAGCGGAACAGTGCTACATGCTTCACCAAACATCAACGAACTTACAATTGGTTGTAAACGTTCAATTAATTGAATATAAGCCGAATCGGGAACTGGCTTGTGCGAGCAACCTTTCACAATTATTTTTCCATCAACATAATCTTCATAAGGCAAATGATCTACAATTTCGGTGTACAAAATCGTATCCAAATCTTGTAAACTTCCATGTACAATTCGTTTCGCGATTGGCGACAAATAGGTTGCGACCAACAAATAAGCCCAAGACGGAACAATCGCATCCGCAGTACACGTTAACGCTACATATTTATCTTGATATTGTGTCCAATCATGATTTTTCAGATTTTCTCTAAAATCCTTTTCTCTAAGAATCAATTCTTCATATAACCAATCTTTCAAGTCAAAAACAACACGATCTCCATCAGGATAATAATCTTGTAAATCAATTGTTACTAAACTACTATTGGCAACTTTATTTATAATTTCGTCTGACATTTTTCTTTGTTTGAAAGAGTAAATTTACGCAATAAAAAACATTGAAATCTACTCCACTTATAGATTTCTCCTATCTTTGTAAGAAGAAAAATGATTTCCATTGAAATACTATATCATTGCAGGTGAAGCTTCGGGCGATTTGCACGCATCGAACTTAATGAAAGAATTAAAATTAAAAGATCCACAAGCTAAATTCAGATTTTGGGGAGGAGATTTGATGCAAACGCAAGGCGGAACTTTAGTCAAACATTACAGAGATTTGGCGTTTATGGGTTTTGCTGAAGTTGTAATGAATTTGAGAACGATTTTAGGAAATATTTCGGTTGCTAAAAAAGACATCGAAACTTATCAGCCAGATGCAGTTATTTTAGTTGATTATCCTGGTTTTAATCTCAGAATTGCTGAATTTGTAAAAAGTCTTGGAATTAAAGTTTACTATTATATTTCGCCACAAATTTGGGCTTGGAAAACTGGTCGAGTTCATAAAATCAAAAAAGTTGTCGACAAAATGTTTGTGATTCTTCCGTTCGAAGAAGAATTTTATCAACGTTACGATTACAAAGTAAATTTTGTTGGAAATCCATTATTAGATTCGTTGAATAATCTTCCGCCAATTGATGAACAACAATTTAGAAAAGATCATAATTTAGACGAAAGACCAATTATTGCTTTACTTCCTGGAAGCCGAACTCAAGAAATTAAAGTCAAATTACCTTTGATGCTTTCAGTGGAAAAAGATTTTCCCGATTATCAATTTGTTGTGGCTGGTGCACCATCTCAACCAATCGAAAATTATAAAAAAATTGCAGGCAACAACTTGAAAATTGTTGAGAATAGAACCTATGATTTATTACGAGTTTCTCATGCAGCCTTGGTTACATCAGGAACAGCAACATTAGAAACTGCTTTACTGAAAGTTCCAGAAGTTGTTTGTTACAAAGGAAATGCTATTTCGTACGAAATCGGAAAACGTGTTGTAAAAAACATTCGTTTTATTTCGTTGGTAAACTTGATTATGGACGAAGAAGTAGTGAAAGAGTTAATTCAATATGATTTAACTTACGAAAATATCAAACGAGAATTAGATTTAATTTTAAATTCTCCTAAACGTGAAAAAATCATGAAAAGCTACGAAGAATTGTATCATAAACTTGGTGGAATTGGCGCTTCAGAAAGAACCGCTTCACTAATTACTGAGGACTTAAAAAAATAATTAAAAAAAAGTAAAAGTTTGACGCAACCTTTTATTGTTTTTTTAATCTTGTAAGCTATAGATGTCATTCAGATCTAATTATTAAAATGTTTCAGGATTGACTTAATTAAAGTTTACACCTATTCTAACAAAGTAATCCTCTTGATTTTCAAGGGGTTTTCTTATTCTATATATTAATTTCTTATTCTTTCACGCAACCTTTTCTAAAATCTATATCTTATTTTTATAACGATTAAAACTCATACAATGAAATTAATGAAAAGATTAAGCATGTTTGCTTTGGTAGGAATTTTAGGTTTATCAACATTTAGTTGTTTAAATAATGATGACTCAGATTATATGAATTATGGTTTTTTAGCAACAACGGCAATTAATGTTCATGAAGACTCTATTCAGCCAGTAGGAAAAACTACAAATATTCGAGTAACGTACGAAAAAACAAATTCTTGTCAAAATTTTATTCAATTTAGCTCTTTACAAGGAAGTACAACTTTTAAACACAACATTGGTGTTTATGCAAGTCAAAGTAATGGAAACTGCACGCAAAATACTTCGTACGAAACAAAAACTTTGAAGTTTACACCTAAAGAAGCTGGTGAGTACACATTAAGATTTTGGACGGGAAATAAACCAAATTCAACTGAACCAATTTATGAATCAATTGTGTTAAATATCAAAGAAAAATAAAGTCCAATAAGTTTTGAATAGTGACTCTCTTGAAATTTTAATCAAGCAATGTCAAGAACAAAATAGAAAAGCTCAAGAAGAAATTTATGTTGAGTTTTCGCCTGTTTTGTTCTCGATCTGTCTTCGTTATGCCGAAAATTACGAAGATGCGCAAGATATTTTTCAAGAGGGTTTTATTCATATCTTCAATAAAATAAATCAATTCAAGTTCGAAGGATCTTTTGAAGGTTGGATGAAACGGATAATGGTAAATCTTAATTTAGAAAAACTAAAAAAGAAGAATAATTTACCTTTTGAAGATTTCGAAAATCTCATTATCACACAGGAAGATGACGACGAAGTTGAAGAAGATTTTGATTATCAACAGTTGTTAGAAGCCGTTCATAATCTTCCACCACAATATAGGCAAGTTTTTAACCTCTACGTTTTTGAAGAATATTCGCACCAAGAAATTGCAGAAATGCTGACCATTTCGGTTGGAACTTCAAAATCAAACTTATCAAGAGCACGAAATTTATTAAAACAAAAACTCAATCAATTAAAAACTGTCACAGAAGATGAACAAATTTGATCAACATATTAAAGATAAACTCTCGCAACCACAACTTCCTCCTTTGGATGCTTGGAAAAATATTCAAGAGAAATTAGACGAGAAAGAAAAGAAAAAACGCATCATTCCTTTATTTTATTGGATTGGTTCTACAGCAGCGTGTTTAGTTACGGGAATTTCTATTTATTATTTTAATCAAAATGATGCGGTTAACGTTAATCATACTCCGACTAATGAAGTTGTAAAAACGAAATCGACTTCTAAAGAATCTATCAAAAAAGATTGGAATAATATTGAACATACAAATGAAAAGTCTTTTGATAATAAGATTGTTTCTTCTGTAAAAAAATCTTCTAAATCAAATCAAAAAACAATTCAAAGTTCAAGTTCATATTTTGAAAATATAATTGGAGAATCAACTTTATTTTCGAATACAATTCCAAATCAAAAAGAAGATAAAACACTAGAATTATCTCAAAAGAATTCAACTCAAAAAGATAATTTTGTACAAAATAATTCTTCAATCAATCCAAAAAATGAAGTTTCTGAAAAAGAAACTAATCCTAAAATTTTAGAAGAAAAACCATTAGAATTAGTTCTTCAAGAAGAGGAAAAAAAGAAAGAGAAAGTAGAAATCAAACAGAAATCTCCACTTCTGACGATTTCTTCGTACATCAATCCAACAAAAGTGTTAGAATCAAAATCTATTTTAGCAAATGAATTTAATGATTACAACATCAAAAATAACATTACAGTTGCTTATGGCGCAAAAGTTTCTGTTCGATTAAATGATAAGATAAATGTTCGTTCGGGAATTGCAAAAGTTGAGTTGGAACAAAATACAACCAATATAAATTCGGGAATCAATACAGGTGTTTATGCACTTTCTGCAAGCATGCCAAAATCATCTAACAATATCACATATCATTCGAATATTCGAGTTGTAGGTGATAATACATCACATACGACAATGACCATGTTGTCTTCTGAAACCAATACTATGGAACAAAAAGTTCATTACATCGAAGTTCCATTAGAAATTGAATATAAACTGGCAAGTTTTGATAAATTCAATATTCTAGCAATAGCGGGAGGAAGTTATTTTGCTGTAACGAAAAATTCTATTTCATTAGCTGATACTAATACAAGATCAAATTATAAATTAGGCGAAGCAAATAACTTAAATAATTCGAGTTATAGCGCTAACGCTGGAGTTAAGTTAGAGTATAATTTATCAAATAAATCAAGTATAAATTTGGAACCAAATTATAGATATATGCTAAATCCATTGAAAAATGTAGATGCTAAAAATCCTTCTTTATTAGGATTGAATATAGGTTTTTCAATTAAATTTTAACAAAAAAAGACGAAGATTATTCTTCGCCTTTGTTATTGTTTAATTTGATTACAATTGTATTATTTTCTTCAGTCATATCCACTTTGGCTTCCTCAAAAGTTGGCTCACGCAAAATAGGATCTAAATTCTTAGAAAAACCATACGGTTCTTTACGCACACCCAAAAAACTTTTATCAAGCTGTTTATTATTGTTCGTATCCAAATACACTTTTACCGCATAAAATGTTGGCTCAATATCTTTAAAAACCGTTTCATACTTGTCTATATCAGCAACTGGAACGTACAATTTTTTGAATGCATTTTGACCTTTTGTATAATTTTCTACATTTCTATAAAACTCTATAGCCAAATTTCCTTTCATTTTCTTAAGGTTTGTGATTGATAGTTTTACATCAATTTGAGCCATTGCCATTTGAGTAAAAAATAACACAATTAATATAAGAATCTTCTTCATTTTTTTATTTTTTTAATCAATTCATTTACAAATAATTAAAACCTACTATTTGTAAAAAAATTTATAAATTATTAGGATGAAAAAGTATCTCTTTTTTACCCTAACAATTTGTTTCTCAATCGGAATAATTTTATCCGAATTATTAATTCCTGCTACAAATTTACGAATTATATTTTTTTCATTAATTATTCTACTTTTTATCTCTTTGTTAAAAAATAATAATCGTCAAAATATAATCACTTTTTTAGGCATTTCGATGATTTTAGGCTATTATATTCATCAAAATTATAATAGACATTCAAAAATTGATTTCGAATCTGTTTCGAGAATTCATTTACTAAAAGTCGTTTATAGTTCTAATTCTACCGAAAAATATACCAATTACGTTGTAAAAGATATTGAAACGAATGAGCAAATTTTACTTCATATCAAACCTCAACAACAAATTTTATATCCCAATGATGAAATCATAATTTTAGGAGAAAAAAGAGAAATCCAAAAACCGTTAAATCCATATCAATTTGATTATAAACGTTTCTTAAACAGAAAACGAATTTATTCTCAAATCTTTACAAATGAAATTATTTCTATTCACAAAGAAGGAAATGGATTTCGAAATTGGGTTGCCAAATCGAAAGTCAAGATTCGAAAAGAACTAACAGAACAAGGTTATTCCCTTGAAAGTAGAGCGATTATTTCGTCTATGCTTTTGGGTGATAGAACGGAGCTTTCGCAAGAACTCAATCAAAGTTATGTAGCAACAGGAGTTGTGCATATTTTATCCATTTCTGGTTTACATGTGATGATGATTTACATCATTTTACAATTCATTTTACAACCATTATTAAAGCTAAAACAAGGTCGGAAAATTAGAATAATTATTAGCTTAATATTTATCTGGATCTTTGCTTTTTATGTCGAATTACAACCGCCAGTTTTTCGTTCTGCGTTGATGATTACCATTTATTATATTAGCGAATTACTCAACCGACCAAAAAATATTTTCCACACACTTTCACTTTCTGCTTTTATCATTCTAGTTTTTCAACCTAATTATTTGTTTGATGTTGGCTTTCAATTGAGTTTTTCAGCGGTCTTTTTCATTGTTTGGCTCAATCCAATTTTTGAGTATTATTGGAAAGTTAAAAATAGTTTCCTGAAGAAAATCAAGATTATGATTGAAACAAGTTTATCTGCTCAATTAGGAACTTTACCAATTTCGGTCTTGTATTTTAATCAATTTTCAGGATTGTTTTTATTTGGAAATTTAGTCTTGATTCCTGCTTCCTTTTTTATGATTTGTGGCGGTATAATTAGCATTCTTCTCATCATTTTTGATCTTAATATTCCAATCTATACGTGGATTTTCAATCATTTTATCTATTACTCAAATCAATATATTTATTGGTTAGCGAACTTCAAGTTTATTGCAAAAGATGTTTACATCAGTTTATTTACCGCGATTTTGATTGGCGTTATTTTATATGCATCAAAACCATTATTCCTAAAAAAATCTAAACTAGCATTATTTGTTTGTTTAATTTCTTTATTTCTAATTGAATCTGAACGATATTATCAAGTTTATCAACTCAATCATTCGAATGAATTGATCGTTTTTAATCAATATAAAAATAGTATTATCGGAATAAGAAATCAACGAAGTTTAGCAATTTTAAGTGAAAATCCTTTGGATGAAAAAACATATAATTTTACTATTAAACCTTATAAAATTCACGAAAGAATAAAAGATGTTAGTTTCTACTCTTATGATTCAGACTTTAAACATCAACATTTTATCAAACATCCAAATTCTATTGAAACGAAGTCATTTAAGCTCTTATTAAATGAAGAACATTCTGATATTCCTTTTTATGTGTTAATTCATCAATCAAGGCTTTATCCTTTCGAAAATAATGAAAATTTAAAAAGGGTAATTGCTGATGCCAGCAACTACCCTTCTATTGTTACAGAACTCGAAAAAACTTCTGATTCTGTTTTATGGAAAACCTCTCAACAAGGTTATTTCTCGATTAAATTTTGATATCGTTTATGAAATCTGTTGAACTACGATAACCCAAAACGACTTTGTTGATATCTCCTTTTCCGTTCATCAAAACAGTTGCAGGATAACTCAATTGTCCGTTTGTAAAGGCATATGCCATATAATTCGCTTTAGCAGGCGCAATATATGTATACTGAATTCCCATAAATTTTACCATATCCTTTGTTTCTGCATCAAATTTTACCGCAATATAATTTTTGTTTACATAATCTGCGACTTTATTATCTGTAAAAGTTTCTTTGTCCAAACGCTTACAGAATCCACACCAAGTTGTATAAAAATTAATCAATACAGGTTTTTCTGGATGTGCTTTTATTTCCTTTGTTGCTTCGTCTAATGATAACCATTTAATTTCTTGTCCGAAAAGAAATGATGATAAAATTAGGGCAGCGATTGCTAAGCTTGATTTCATAAATTTCAATCTTTATTATTTAACTCCGTGCATCAATTTCTTCATAACTGGATTTAATGCGATAACGATTAAACCTGCTACAATTGGTACAATTGTAAAAATTAAGAAGAAAGTTGATAACGAATATTCTTTTGTAATATTTTCGATTTGACCTCCTAAAATGGCTGCCAATTTGTTACCAATTGCAATTGCAAGGTACCACATTCCGAACATAAATGCAATCATACGTGCTGGAACTAATTTTGATACGTACGAAAGTCCAACTGGAGATAAACAGAGCTCGCCCAATGTATGGAACAAATAAGCTAATACTAACCAGATGATAGAAACGCGAACGCCTTCTGAAATTCCGTAAGAACCGAAAGCTAAGAATCCGAATCCGATTGCCATAATGATTAATCCTAAACCATATTTTACAGAAGCTGATGGGTTGTATTTAGAATCCCAAACACGAGAAACTAATGAAGCTAATGCAATGATGAAGAAAGAGTTTAATGTAGAGAACCAAGAAACGGTAATTTCTACTTGAGAATCTTTAATCTCTGCTACTTTCGCAGGAACAACTTCAGATGGTTTGTTTTGATTTTTATATTCAGTATCTAATTTCACTAAACTTTCTGGAGAAACTAATACAAATTTATCTCCTTCTTTGTGAATGCTAATATCTGAACCTTTTGTTAAAGCGTCTTGAGAAGCTAAATTAATTGTTTCAGTAACAATTTTATCTGTAGAATTTGCAACATAAGAAGCCGTAACTGGTGTTTTATCAAAAACAGGTTGACCTTCTTCGTTCATCACTTGTTTACCAGAGTCGTCTAATTTAGCCGTTTCAATTGCTTGGTAAGAAACATCGTAAGAGTGAGAAGTCCAGTTATAGTTTAACATCCAAATTGCAGCAGCCCAAATTCCTAAGAAAGTAAACGCTAAAACAACATTAGATAAAGCCGCTTTTTTAAATGTTTGTTTTGCTAATAAAATCAATACATACGAGATGAACAATAATGGAACAACTGTTAATAATGTATTGAAAACGTTGAATGCCATTGCAGCACCTCCAATTAAGTTACGTTCTGTATTATCACGCGCAAAGATTACTAATGATGTAGCTCCTTGTTCGAAAGACATCCAGAAGAAGATAACGAAGAAAGCAAAAATAATTACCGCAATCATACGATCACGAACCACTTTTGTATAATTTGCCAAACGACGAATTACCACAAAGAAGAACAAGAATAATGCTACTAAAATAACGACATTTTGTCCTGATAAACCTCCGATAGAGAATGGGAATAAGTTAATTCCACCAATTGCATTTAACGGATCATTGAACGCATAGCCTAATCCTAAAAGCGTCATAATAACGATTAAGATTTGATCTAAAACTGTAAAAGGATTTGGTTTTTCTCCTGGCTCATATTTTGGTGTATCATCATCAGCAGTAATTTGATTTCCTGTTTTTGAAGGAACTTCACCGATATGCCCAAATAATGGTTTTGCTAACCAGAACTGTAATGTACCCAATAACATGAAGATTCCAGCTAAACCGAATCCCCAGTGCCATCCAACTTTTTCTGCTAAGAATCCACACAACATCATTCCGAAGAATGCACCAGCGTTAACTCCCATGTAGAAAATTGTATAAGCACCATCCTTTTTCTCAGGAAAGTCTTTGTACATTTCTGATAAGATAGATGTCATATTTGGTTTAAAGAATCCTGTTCCGATAACCAAACACGCCAATCCTAAATATAAAAAGATAGGTGTATCAAAAGCCATAAATGCATGACCAAGAGTCATAATAATCGCACCAATTACAACTGCCCAACGATAACCTATGTATTTATCGGCAATAATCCCTCCAAAGATGGGCGTAATGTAAAGTAACATTGCGTATGTTCCATATAAAGCGGTTGCTTTTTCTATAGACCATTCCCAACCTGGATTTAACCCAATAACTGCAGCTGTTAAAAACTGAATTAATAAAACGCGCATTCCGTAGAATGAAAAACGCTCCCACATCTCTGTAAAGAAAAGCACGAACAATCCCGACGGATGTCCTAGTACTTTTGAATCAAAGAAATTTTCCGATTTTGAACTCATGTTTGTTTGTTAAAAGTATATCTTAAAAGTTATTTTACGTCTTGCATTAATTTGCGAATAAATGGAGACAATACGATGACAATAACACCTGCAACTAAAGAGTAAATTGCCAATTGTTGATAACCATCTGTGTAAGCCATTAATTTATCTGTTAAAGATGCTGTTGGACTAGGATCTGACATTCCAGCTCCTAAAATACCTGCTAAATATTGCCCGTAAGCAGATGCTAAGAACCATAATCCCATCATCATTCCTCCTAAGTGTTTTGGAGATAATTTTGTTACCATAGATAATCCAATTGGTGATAAACACAACTCTGCAATTGTAACTGCAAAATATGCTAATGCAAATATTTCTAATGATGATAATCCATTTTCGTCAGCAAAGAATTTTAATGAATAGAAGATATAATAAGCCCCTGCTAACATCAAGAAAGCTAAACCAAATTTTACAACTGTGTTTGGCTCAATTTTCTTTTTCGCCATCCATAACCAAACTAATCCCAATAAAGGTGAGAAAATAATAACATACAATGAGTTTGCACTATTATTTACAATGTTTGGATCTAATGGAACGCTAAATAAAGTTGAATGTAAGTTTTTGTTTGCAAACAATGCCAAAGAACCTCCAGCTTGCTCAAAAATTGCAAAGAATAAAATAGAGAACGTAATCATGATAAAAGCAGCAATAAACTTACTTTTTTCTTTAGAACTTGGTATTTTATATAATTGAATTAAATAATAAATAATAGCCAATGGTCCTACAGTAAACATAAACATATCTGTGTATGCTGTATTATGAATCATGATAAAAATTAAAGGAATACAAACCAATGCTCCTACATATACTGCGACTTCTCTAATTAATCTTTTCTTAGGATCCATCTTTTCTAATGGAGAATCTCCGATTGGCCCTAACTCGTTACGGATAAATAAGAATAAAACAACTCCAATTATCATTACGATACCAGCTGCTAAGAAAGCATAATTCCAACCAACTTGTTTACCTAAATAAACACAAACTATACCTCCTAAAAATGCACCTATGTTAATCCCTGAATAAAATAAACCGAATCCGGCATCACGTCTTGGATCATCTGCTTTGTACAGTTCTCCAACCATCGAAGAAATATTTGGTTTGAAAAAACCTGTTCCAATAATACTTAATGTAATTCCGTAATAGAAAAATTGATGAGGATCTGTTGCAATTAATAAGTTTCCTGCAACCATTACCAACCCTCCGAAGACTAATGATTTTTTGAACCCTAAGATTCTATCTGCAAAAATACCTCCGATAAAAGTAAATGCGTAAACAAAAGCTTGGATTGCTCCATATTTTAAATTTGATTCTGCATCCGTTAATCCCAACATATCTACCATAAAAATGGCAAGAACTCCTCTCATTCCATAGAAGCAGAAACGCTCCCACATTTCTACCATAAACAAATGCCAAAGCTGTTTTGGGTATTTCCCTTCAAAGTTTTGAATTTGCTCTAAAGTTAATTTTTGACTCATAATTTCTTTAACTAAGCGCTAATATATCATTTAGATTTTATTAGCAATCAACGAAAATAAAAAAAACCTCCGACAATGCAGAGGTTTTTTTTGTTTAATGTATGATTTTTGTCAATTTGAATAATGTTTCATCTTATTCATTGGCGTATTCTAATAAATACAGCTTTTTTCTTACAAATTCTTCTTGATAAAGTTTGTCATTTTACGGTAAAGCTGAATACGCGTGTTTCCACCATAAATCCCGTGATCTTTATCGGTATAAATTGCCATATCAAAATCTTTGTTCGCTTGTACCAACGCTTCCGATAATTCGAATGTGTTTTGTGGATGTACATTATCATCAGCAGAACCAGAAATTAATAAGAAATTACCTTTCAACTCGTTTGCATAATTAATTGGTGAATTGTCATCATAACCAGCTGCATTTTCTTCTGGTGTACGCATAAAACGTTCTGTATAAACAGAATCATAATAACGCCAGTTTGTTACAGGAGCAACAGCAATTGCCGCTTTGAACACATCATTCCCTTTGAATAATACATTCGAAGCCATGAATCCTCCGTAAGACCAACCCCAAATTCCGATACGAGATTTATCTACATAAGGTAAATTACCAATTTCTTTTGCCGCAGCAATTTGATCTTCTACCTCATATTTCCCTAATTGCAAATATGTTTGTTTCTTGAAAGCTTCTCCTTTGTATCCCGTTCCACGACCGTCAACACAGAAAACGATGTAACCTTCTTGCGCCAACATCATGTGCCAATAATCATTTGAGTTGAAATAAGCATTGTTTACATTCTGAGAACCTGGTCCAGAATATTGATACATCAAAACTGGGTATTTTTTGTTTGGATCAAAGTTTTTTGGTTTGATAACATAGGCATTCAACTCGTTTCCTGCCGCAGTTTTCAACACAAACAATTCTTTTGTACCAATATTATCTGTAGTCAATTTATCTTTTAAAGAAGTATTGTCAACAATAACACCCAAATCTTTTCCAGATTTAGACTCTACTAAACTAATTGTTTTTGGAGTTGTTATATTCGAAAAAGTATTAATGAAATATGTGAAATTCTTACTGAAAGCAGCCGAATTTGTTCCATTATTTTTCGTCAACATTGTTGTTTTCTTACCATCTAAACTAACTGATGAAATTTGTCTTTCTGTCGAAATACGTTTTCCGTTATTCGAGTTAGATTGATAATAAAGTGTTTTATTTCCAGGATTATATCCATAGTAATTCGTTACTTCCCAATCTCCTTTTGTTACTTGATTGATTAACTTTCCGCTATCTGCATAATGGTAAATATGGTTATTTCCATCCCGCTCAGAAGTCCATAAGAACGAATTATCTGCTAAAAATTCTAACGTTAAATTATCCGTTTCTATCCACGCTTTATTTGTTTCTGTAAATAATTTATTTATTTTTTTCGCGTTGATATCATAAAACGAAACATCTATATTATTTTGATGACGGTTAGACGTTACAACCGTTAATAAATTCGCTTTTGTAGAGAACTTAATTTTCGGAATGTAATAATTCTGAACTCCTCCTAAATTAACATTTGCAGTTGAGTTATTCTTCGTATCAAAGACATGTAACGAAACTTCTGAATTGTCTTGCCCTGCTTTTGGGTATTTGTAACGTAATTCTTGTGGATAAAGATTGTTGTGGTAAATCGGAATATTAATTTCTTTCACTTTCGATTCGTCAAAACGAACATAAGCCAACGAAGTTCCATCTGCATTCCAATCAAAATTTCTTACGAAACCAAACTCTTCTTCGTAAACCCAATCGTTAATCCCGTTAATAATATTATTCTTTTTACCATCAGTCGTAACTTGCGTTACTTTGTTCGACTTAAGATCTTGAATATATAAATTATTCTCAAAAGCAAAAGCTACTTTAGACGCATCTGGAGAAAACAAAGGCTCTTGAATTCCTTTTCCATCAAATAACAATACTTTCGATTTTGTTTGCGTATCATATACTTCAAACTTTGCTGTGAACGAATGGCGATAAATTTGGTGCGAATTAGTTTGTAATAAAACGTAACGCTCATCAGAACTAAATTCATAGCCTTCAAACTTCCCTGGAACGACAACTACATCAGAAGTCTGACCTTTTTTCAATGTCAATTCGTACGAACGTTTTACCAATCCGTCTTTTGTCAGAATAGTATAATTCTCTCCATCGTTCAATGAGTTCACACCGTACAATGAATTTTCGCGGTATTTTCCGCCATATATCCCTTCAATGGTTATTTGTTGTGCATAAGAATAAGCGCCCATCGCAAGGACAGCTAAACTTAAAATAAATTTTTTCATATTAATTTTCTAATCATGTGAGTTCAAACAATCAAATATAAACAATTATATTTTTTAGAAAACCCCTTTCAACCGAATAATGAACATAAATAGAAGATGTACAAAAAGTTTTAAGTATTTTTATACATTCTATCAATCAAAACGTTTGTAATTTTGTCTTATAAAAAAGTATCCAATATGAAGCATCAAGTAGTAGAAGGTTTTTCGAAATTATCGAAAGAAGGAAAAATTGAATGGGTTGTCAATGAATATTTGAATGGTGATGAATCTGCCATCAAAGTATTGAAACAATATTGGAATGATGATGCAGATTTACAAAAACTGCACGACGAATTTTCAGAAAATACAGTTTCTAATTTCTATATGCCGTTTGGTTTAGCGCCAAACTTTTTAATCAACGACGAATTATACGCTATTCCAATGGCGGTTGAAGAGTCTTCTGTTGTTGCTGCTGCTTCTAAAGCTGCCAAGTTTTGGCAAACACGTGGAGGTTTCAAAACAACTATTTTATCAACAACAAAATTAGGTCACGTGCATTTTATGTACGAAGGTGACAAAGAAAAGTTGCAAAATGCATTTGAAACGACGATTAAAAATCAATTAATCAAAACGACAAATGATATCACAAAAAACATGCGTGCGCGCGGTGGTGGTATTTTGGCTTTGGAATTAATTGATAAAACAGCTGATTTAGAAAACTATTATCAAATAAAAGCTTCTTTCGAAACAATGGATTCGATGGGTGCAAACTTCATCAATTCATGTTTAGAGCAATTTGCCAAAACATTACGAAACGAAATCGAAGCTGATTCTACTTTTACAGATGATGAAAAAGATTCAGTTCAAATCGTGATGTGTATTTTATCGAATTATACGCCAGATTGTATTGTTCGTGCAGAAGTTTCTTGTCCTGTTGAGCAATTAGCAGAAGGGAATGTAACCTCAGAAGAATTTGTCGAGAAGTTTTCTCGTGCGGTTCGAATTGCAGAAATAGAGCCTTATCGCGCAACAACGCATAACAAAGGAATTATGAACGGAATTGATGCGGTTGTGATTGCAACAGGTAACGATTTCCGTGCTGTAGAGGCTTGTGCGCATACATATGCCGCAAAAGATGGTCAATATTCTTCATTAACACATTGCGAAGTAAAAGATGGAATTTTCCGTTTTTGGATTGATTTACCAACTGCTCTTGGAACAATTGGTGGATTGACAGCTTTGCATCCTTTAGTAAAATTAGCGATGGGAATTCTTGGAAAACCAAATGCTAAAGAATTGATGGGGTTTGTTGCTGTTGCTGGATTAGCGCAAAACTTTGGTGCGTTGCGTTCTTTGGTTACAACTGGAATTCAGAAAGGTCACATGAAAATGCACTTGATGAATATCTTGAATCAATTGGAAGCAACAGAAGAAGAAAAGAAATATTTTGTCAATTATTTTAAAGATAAAACGGTTTCTCATCACAATGTCATCGAAGAGTTTTGCAGATTACGTGGTGTAGAAAATGTAGAAGACATCAAAAAAGATAAATAATCTAACAAATGCGAATTTGGTCTGTTCATCCGAAATATCTCGATGCAAAAGGAATTGTAGCACTATGGCGCGAAACGCTTTTGGCAAAAAATGTTTTGGAAGGCAATACAAAAGGTTATAAAAATCATCCGCAATTAATTCGCTTCAAAGCTGTCGAAAAACCGCTTGAAGCGATTAATCAATATTTAGCAGAAGTTTGGGACGAAGCCACAAGACGAGGCTATAACTTTGACCGAAATAAAATTGATTTTGATTTCAAAAAGATTAAAATTGACGTCACAATAGGTCAAATGCAATATGAATTCAACCATTTATTAAAGAAGTTAGAACAAAGAGATCCTGAGCGATTCAAACAAGTTGAAAACCTCAAAATGGTTGATTGCGCTGAGATTTTCGAAGTAAAAGAAGGAGAAATAGAAAAATGGGAGATCATTTCTTAGAAGAATATTTTGCGAAAGCAAAAGAAAAACAACGCGAACACAAAAAGTTTTTGGAGAAGTTGAAGAAAAAACCACCTAAAAACTTGGATCAAAAAATGGAAGAAATTCATGAAGATGTTTTCAGTCGCATCGATTGTCTTTCTTGTGCGAATTGTTGCAAAACAACTGGTCCGCTTTTTACACAAAAAGATATTGAGCGTTTAGCGCATGTTTTTCGTATCAAACCAAGTCAATTTATTGATAAATATTTACGAATTGATGAGGATAACGACTACGTTTTGCAGCAAGTTCCTTGTCCGTTTTTGGATAGTGAAAATTATTGTTTGGTTTACGAAGATCGCCCAAAAGCTTGCCGTGAATATCCGCATACAGATCGCAAAAAGTTTTATCAAATTAATCATCTTACCCTAAAAAACACGCTAATTTGTCCTGCAACCTACGAAGTTGTGGAACAAATGCAGAAAGAAATAAAAGTATAAATGGAAACACCTCTAAAAATAATCGCATTTATTATGTTGATATTTCCGACAATTTATCAAGGAATTGCTGGATTTAGAACCAAAGATGCTACTGTTGTAAAAAAAATTGCTTGGCGCGCCGTTTTGATGCAAATCATGGGAACGCTTTTGGCTTATTTTATCTTCATAAAAATTGGTCAAGACAAACAAGTTGCCATTTATGTTGGCTTTATGTTTTTTACGTCGCTTGCAATTTTAGTGCTGATTCAAAACATTTTGATTTACTTAAAAAATAATAGTAATAATTAAAACGTCGTCTATGAGCGACGTTTTTTTAATATCATTAAGCTAATAAATTAACGTATTGTTCTGCTTTTTCGGTTAGTTTAGTTTTTACTTGATCATAATTTGAATCAAAAAAACTTCGTAATCTGAACTTTGATTTTTTGGTTTGAATAGTTAGAATTTGATTGCGATTCAAGCGAAAAATGTCTTCTTCTTCGTACAAATAATAAATTGCTCGATATGGAATTTCATCTTTTTTGAAAATTGTTCTGATTTCGAACGTTTCTTCTTTTAACGTAAATAAGGTCAAATTAAACGTTAAATCGTATAAAATAGACATCGATGCAAGTAAAGAAATCATGAAAACGCCAATGCGTAAAAAAGGTTCGTCTATCCAAAAATTTCCTCCAAACCAAAAAGCTTTGACAAACGTGAAGTTAACCATCATTAATAATAGAAAAATGATGACGAGAAGAAGTGTTTGCCAACTAAGTTTAGATTTTACCATCTCTCATTGGATTTGTACTAATTTACAATTTTTTTGAACAGGTTTAGAAAATTTTTCTACAAATAAGAAACCTCAGATAAATCTGAGGTTCATTATATTAAAAAAAATGTTATGTTATAAAATTTCAATACTAAAACTATGATTGAGATAATTGTTATAATCCAAGATTTATGCCAAACTGAATCATTTTACGATTATCAAATGTGTTATCTTTAAAATAATTGTTCAAATCTTTTCTTACAAAAACATCAATCAATCCTAAACCAATTGTTATTTCAGCTCCGTAGATAAAATTATTCACATTATAATTTCCACGTTCTTTGTTGCGAACACCATCTCCTTTGTAAATATTATTCGATGATAACAACGTTCCTCCATACATATACGCTGCGATATAGTGTTTTCCTTGCGGACGATATGCAAAATCATCGGTAATATTTTTGACTTTCGAAAAGTTGTATTTAAATCCAACCGGAACCATAAAATAGGCCGAACGCAATTTCGATTTATCTAACGATTTATCACTTTTTACCAAGCCAACATTTCCATTTTCATCACGATTAAAGCGCATATCATCGTCGATGCGATACGTTCTCCACGAAAATAATCCTCCTGCCAAAAAGTTAACAGGACTTGTTAACGATAATTGTCTTTCGTACATTAAACCTACTGTAATGTTGCTCGAAAACTTCTCGTGTTTGTTCAATTCCTCATCTTTTTTTCCTGTAAACGCCATGTATCCAAAAGAAGCATAACCATTAATTTGATTCGCAATTCGGTAACGTTTCGTCACATCTTGTTTCGTTTTTGGCGTAATTGGATCTTCGCCGTTCATAATCGAAAATGCAACTTGTTGTTTGATGATATCATCTAAATTGAAATTTACCTCCTGAATACGATCATTTATCGTTCCCGAATACACGCTCGCAATCGCTTCTTTCTTCGCTGTAGCCTCAGAAGCATTCAGTTTTCCTTCTGTTAATTCTTTGTCAACTGCCGCAATTTTCTTTTCCATTGCAGATTTTTCTTCCTGAACAATTTGACGAATCACTAACGTAAATTCGCTGATGCGATCTTTTACAATTGGACTGATTTTTTCTTCATTTTTATCATTCAAATCAAATGTAAATTTTTGAGCATATAGTGATGTAGCTGATAAGCATAATAATCCTGCTACGATAAGTTTTTTTATCATAATCTTGCTAATTTAGGGATATTAATGTTTTATTTGAAGCCGATAGAAACCACGCGCGATTGGTTTGACTCCTTTAGATTTTCTTTATTTTCGATCGAATACAACAACATATTTGGATCTACAAAATTCTTATTCTTTTTGTTCACTTTTACAGAATCTAATGTTGTGTTAGCTGCAATATTTTTCTTTGGTTGAGCTTCTGATTTTAAATCTTCTTTCTTCTCTACAATAGCTTCTTTCTTCGTTGGAAAAGCCATTTCAACTTGTTGAGATTCTTCGTTTATTGCCACTTGAACTTTACCATGTTGAATTGGTTTCTTCTCTTCTTGTGTCTGAATTTCAACTTCTTTTTTAGAAGAATCAATCTTTTCATTATTCGCTAAAATCGATTCTGAAGAATGAACTGTATTAGAGTCTGATTGAATTTGTTGCGGATTATTTTGTTCCTGATGATTTACAAATTCTTTTGGTTGATCATCTTTCGATTGATTCGAGAATAAATAAATTGATGTAGAAACCGTAAATAACGCCACAACCGCAGCAGACAACCACCATTTAAAATTTGATTTTTGTGGTGATGGAGCGACATCCATACGAGCTTGAATTCTGTCCCACGCATCATGAGAAGGATTCAATTCACGATTTTCTAAATCGTCTTTTATATAGTTTGATATTTTATCGTTGTTTTTCATTTGTCATTTTCTTTTTACTTAGAACAATTTCTTTCAGTTTTGCCTTTGCTCGAAACAATTGCGTTTTGCTGGTCGAAACCGAAATATTCAGCATTTCTGAAATTTCTTGATGCGAATAATCTTCGAGAATATGAAGATTAAACACCAATCGATAAGGTTCTGAAAGTTGATCTAACATGTCTTGCACATTAAAATTTAACCACGTTTCCTCTACTTCTTCATCCGCTTCATCATAATTAGAAACTCTTACATCATCAACATAAATCAATGTTTTATTTGCACGTAAAAAAGTTAAACATTCGTTGACCATAATTCGACGCATCCAACCTTCGAAACTTCCTTTATTTTGAAATTTCTCGATATGATTAAAGACTTTACAAAAACCATTAATCATACAATCTTCTGCATAATGCATGTCTTCGATGTAGCTTCTACAAACGCTCAGCATCTTTTTGGAGCTTTGTTCGTAGAGTTCTTTTTGCGCCAAAGCATCGTTCTTTTTTAGTCGTTCGACTAAAATTTCTTCTTTACTTTTTCGATTTAGTACAAATAATTTCACGTGTGTTAATTGCTTTCTTACTTAATAGACTCAAGGTTTGTAAAAAGGTTACAGAAAATTAAACATTTTTTTTGAAATGATTTGATATAGAACGAAAAAAGCTCGCAATTAGCGAGCTTTTTAATCATATTTATCTAAAATAAATTATTTCTGAAACGAATCTTTATTCAATTCGTATAATATTTTAAGACCTTTTATCGTGTGTAAACGATCATCAATATCAATTTTATCTGTCAACGATTTGTAAACGCCGCCAACTCCACCTGTCGAAATCACATAACATTGTTCTCCTTCTTCGGCATTGATACGATCGATCATTCCTTCGACCATACTCAAAAAACCATAAACCATTCCTGATTGCATACAAGATTCTGTATCAGATCCCAAAACAGTTTTAGGTGCTTTCAGTTCTACTGTTGGTAATTGAGCTGTTTCTCCTACCAACGAATTTAAGGCAGTAATAATTCCGGGAGCAATCACTACTCCACCGACATTTGCCGATTCGTCAATCCCTAAAAAAGTTAGCGCAGTTCCAAAATCAATGATAATTTTTTTACCTTGATAATTTTGATAATGTGCAGCTACCGCATTCGCATATAAATCTGTTCCCATTTGGTTTGACTTATGCTTGATTGCAGATGGCGTATTACGATCCACAACCATTGGTTTGAACTTGTGAATCTTTTGTAAAGCAATCTTAACGCTTGCTGTAAGTGGTGGCACAACCGAACCAATCACAATATCTGTAATATCGTCTTTCTCAATTCCGAAAGGCTCGTACATGTTCGAGAATTTTGCAAAAAATTCGTATTCGGTACGATAAGGTTTTGAATTGATTGTCCATGTAATAATCTCCGTTTCACTTTTGAAAACCGCGAAACGAAGATTAGTATTTCCAATATTTACTGCTAATAACATTATTTTGTAAATACATTATTTTTATCATTTACATCTGCCAAACGTTTTGTTGGATCGATGGTAACTTGTTTAACTTCTTTTGAAACTTTAACGTCATATGTAGGTTTTGTCCAGAACCAATCTTCTAAAATTGTTCTTTTTGCACCTTGATATTCCACTAAATTTTCTGCTGGTTTTTCTCCACGCATTTCACGTAAAGGAATGTAAAATAATTCTTTCGAACCATCTGTATATTCAACCAATAAATCAATCGGCATTGCAAAATCAGATTTATTAGCGATTGTAATTGTATTTCCGTTTACAGCTTCTACAGCGTAATCAATTTTGCGTGTTGTATTGATAAATAAGTTGAAATACCATTTAAGATTAATTCCAGAAACTTCTTCTGCTACACGTTTGAAATCATTCCCTGATGGATGTTTGAATTTCCATTGTTTATAGAATTCTAGGAATGTTTTGTTTAAATTATCATTTCCAATAATATATCCCAATTGAATTGCTAAAACTTGACCTTTGTAATACGCTTCTAAAGAGTATGCATAATTTGTATTATAATAGTCTGCTAATAAACTTGCAGGTTCTTCTTTACCAGAAAGTGCTAAATTAATATATCCTTTGTAGGCATCTGGATTTGGATTTGAAGGCATTACTTTTAATTTATCTACAACATTAAGGTGCGCCATTTGCTCTACATACGATGTAAAACCTTCGTCGAACCACTCGTTGTATGTTTCATTGATACCAAATAATTGTTGGTACCAAGAGTGAGCTGCTTCGTGGAAAATAGTTCCGATTAAGCTATTTAAATTACTTCCTCCAGCAATTAAAGTTGCAGTACCATATTCCATACCACCGTCACCACCTTGAATAATTGAATATGTTTTCCAAGGATATTCACCAAAATGTTCAGAATTATAATCGAAGAAACCTAATGCATAAGGCATCGCTTGTCTCCACGCAGAAGATTTATCATTATCTTGGTAAACTAAATAAACATCTACGCCATGTTTAGATTTTTCGTGCTCCACAATAAATTCTTTATCTGCAGCCCAAACAAAATCGTGAATATTTTCAGCTTTGAAATTCCAAGCTACTTTACCATTTTTTGCTTTGATTGTAGGATTTTTCACATAACCTTTTACATTGTTTGGATTTTGTAATTCTCCCGAAGCTCCCACAACATAATCTTTATCGATGTTGATTGTAACATCAAAATTACCAAAAGGAGCAAAAAATTCGCGACCAACATATTCATCTAAATGCCAACCTTCAGGATCGAATTCTGCCATTTTTGGATACCATTGCGCCATAGAAAATTCTACACCATCTTTCGAATTACGTCCAGAACGACGAATTTGTTCAGGAACTTGCGCATTCCAAATCATATCGAAAGTAGAAGTTTGTCCTTCTGCAATTGGTTTTGCTAAAGTAACTTCTAAGATTGTTCCATCAACTTTATACGAAACGGCTTTACCGTCTTGCTTAAGAGAAGTCACTTTTTGATAACCGATTTGATCTGGTTTTAATTCAGAAATACGGCTAACATATTTTGGATTTTCTTTTGTTCCGACATTCGTTGCCATTCGTTTATCAGGATCTGGAATGTTTTGCAAACGATTATCCATCATACTTCCTGGTTGAAAAGCATTAAAATACAAATGAAAATAAACTTTATTCAGGCTTTGTCCTGAATTGTTCGTGTATTTCAATTGCATTTTTCCATCGTATTGATATGCTTTTTCTTTCATATCAACATCAATCTTATAATCTACCTTTTGTTGCCAATATCCTTTGCGTTGCGCAAAAGCAAATTGTACCAAACAAAGGCAAATTAGTAAAGTAAATTTTCTCATTTCTAACTAATCATTAAACTTTAATCTCTCAAAAATACGAAAAAGCTTGAAACAAGTCAGTTTTGTTTCAAGCTTTTGATTACTTTAAACAACCAAACTCTAATCTTATCAAATCTAATAATTCTTTTATCGATATTAATTCATCAACATTTGGATAATATTCGAGATAGTTCTCTGGATTATAATAATGAATCGTATTTTTTTTATTGTTACTATTAATCAAAATGTAATAACTTACTCCATCAAGAATCGATGTTTTCTTTTTCGTGTTTACGATACTTCCTTCTTCTATAGAATATTGATTTGATTTATTTTTTAGCTTATAGCTTATTTTATCAAAATCTGGCAAGTATAAAATATCTGTATCTAAAATTTTAAACCAAATTAATTCAAGATTACTCAAAGAGTTTAATTTCTCTTTAACAATTCTAATTTTAGTTACATTATCAATTGTTCCTGCTTTTGTTTGATACAGTTCTGCTTTCCAATAATCATCTTTAACATTATAAAGACGAAACATTTCTAAACCTGTCGATGTAGCGTATTTTTTATAAATTCTAATTTCATTTTCATGCAATTTCAATGAATCAATTTTCAATATTCGATTTAATTCTTCAATTTGTTGAGAGAATAATATTGAATGCAAACAAAATACTATAATCGATAAAGTTATCTTCATAAAATTAGTTGAACATTTTAGAATGTTAATATACTAAAAAAGCTCGTGTCAAGTACTTGACACGAGCTTTTAAATAATAAATAATAAAAAACTATATAATAATCATTCTACAATTACCACATTGGCGTTTGCAAAAATGAAGATAATATTCCTGGAAAAATTCCCATCACAATTAAGATAACCATTCCAATGATTAAAAGGAAATTCGTTAATCCGTCTTGTGTTTTTAATTTGTTTTTTCCTTTTTTGAAATACATATAGTTGATGATTTTGAAGTAATAATACATACTCAAAACTGCCATAACCAATGCAATTACAATCAAAAATAGGTTTTTATCGTTTGTTCCTCCAATACTTAATGCCATAAATTTAGCGAAGAAACCTCCTGTTAATGGAATACCTGCTAACGAAATCAAAGAAATTGTCATCGCTGCAGCCAGAACTGGATTTGCTTTTCCTAAACCAATGAAACTTTCAAATTTTGGATTTTTGAATTGATCAATCGTATAGAAAATAATGAAATTCGCAACCGAATAAGCAATCGTATAGAACATCAAAGCCTCTTTAGATGATGAATTGATGTTAAACAAAACAAATAACATGAAACCTGCTTGCGCGATTGATGAATAAGCCATCAAACGTTTGACAGATTTTTGAGAAATTGCTCCGAAGTTTCCGATAAATAACGTCAAAATGATGATTGACGCAAATAATAAACGGTAATATTCGGCATATTCTACATTTGTTGGGAATGATTTTAAGACTAAAATAAATCCTAAAAATGATCCTCCTTTGATGATTGTCGACATAAACGATGTAAACACAGTTGGTGTTCCGTCGTAAACGTCTGGTGTCCATGCATGGAAAGGAGCTGCAGAAACTTTGAAACAAAATGCAAAGATGATTAAACACCATCCTGCGTAATAAATTGTTTCGAAATCTTTGTTATAGTTCACCAATTGATCAACCATAAAAGTTCCTGTTGCGCCATACAAAAATGTTACACCCAACATCAAAATCCCTGTTGAGAAAGCTCCCATCAAGAAATATTTTACAGAAGCTTCTGTACTTCTAAGACTTTCTTTGTTTGTTCCTGCAATAATGTACATTGGAATTGACATTAATTCGATTCCTAAGAACATAATTACTAAGTTGTGGAATTGTGCTAAAACGGCGATTCCTGTAAAAGAGAAGAAAATTAAGGCATAATATTCTGCCACATGTTTTCCTACTTTTCCAAACGAATCTTTGTTCAACAATAAGTAAAAAATTGCCAATCCCGCCAATGCGATAAAGAACGAAACGCCGTAAAGCGACTGTCCAATCATATTATCGAATTTTCCTGCGAACATTGAGCAACCTTTCAAATCGAAAATTCCTCCTACAATCATTCCGAAAAACAGAACAACAGAAAGTATATTTAAGGCACGATTATTTTTGATGTAGAATCCACTAAACATCAAAATAATACCTGAAAGTGCTGATAAAATAATCGTATTCATATCTATTTATTCAAAAATGATTAATGTGCTAATAAATTAAAAATTGGTGTTGGATAAACTCCTAAAATAATCACTATGATTGCGATTACTGATAAAACTGCAATTGGTCCAAAACCTCCTTTTTGAGCATCTTTTTGTTTGATGTTTTTTACTTCTCCAAACAATAATGCGCTTGATAATCTCAACGTATAAACGGCAGATAAAATAACACCTAAACAAGCCACAACACATAAAACTGGATTGTGTGTAAACAATGCTGAAAGCATCATAAACTCTCCGATGAATGAACTTGTCAATGGTAATGCTACGTTTGCTAAACCGAATATCATGAATAAGATAGATAATGTTGGATCAACTTTCGCTAAACCACCAATCGATTTGATATCTGTCAAATCATATTTTCTTTCCATAATATCAACACATAACCATAATCCTAAAACAACTAAACCATGTGAAAACATTTGAAAATAAGCTCCTGTTACACCATTTGCTAATTCTGAAAATATTGAAACGAAGATTAAAGCCAAGTGAGCAATCGAGCTATATGCAATAATCTTCTTTACATTTTTTGCACTCAATGCGATTAACGAAGCGTAAACTAATCCGAAAATTGCGATATACGTAATGTATTTGAACAATTCTGAAATTGTTGGGAACATTCCCAAATACCAAGTAACCACTGCAAATAATCCCATTTTCGCCATCAAAGCTGAAAGTACAACTGTTAATGGAGTTGGAGATGTTTTGTAGATGGTTGGTTGCCATGTGTGAAATGGAAAGATTGGAATTTTAATCACAAAAGCGATTAAGAATAACAATGCCAACGCTGTATTTGTTGAATAATGCGGTCCTGTAACTTGTACAACATCTGTTAATAAAAATGATGCTGGTTGTAAGAAAAATCCGATGTAAATAATTCCTCCTAACATAAACATCGATCCTAAAATCGTGTATAAGAAGAATGTCATATTTGCGCGAATTTTGTCTTTTCCAATTCCGAATAATCCGATTAAGAAATAAACTGGAATTAAAACAACTTCCCAGAAGAAATAGAATAAAATTAAATCTTCTGCTAAGAAAACTCCGTTTAATCCTGCTAAAGTGATTAGCAATAACCCATAGAATGTATTGCTATATTTTTGTTTTGTTGTTGATAAATAAACAAAAAGAGCTAAGTAAGTAAGGTTAGTTAATAAAATCATTAATCCTCCCAAACCTTGAGCATTTAACGCGAAATAAGTTTTAACGCTGTTGAAATTGAACCATTGTGTTTGAAACGTTAACTCGTTGTTTCCTCCTTTGCAAGTGATAAACAAGTACAACGCCAACAACGCTCCACCAACGAATGCTCCTAACCATCTTTGTGGTTTTTGACCTTGCATTAATAGCATAAAAACTCCTACTATTAATGGTAAAATGATAAATAAAGATAAAAGCATTACTAACCTATTTTGAAATTAAATACCCCATAAAAAAGATTGCGATACCTGCCACGATTCCAACAACCATTAGCATAATATAGAATCCTACATTTCCGTTTTGTAGCTGACGTACATTTTTTGATGCGCGACCAGAAACAGTTCCAACTCCTAAAACAAAAGCTGCAATTCCTGCTTTTTCTACATATTTTTTCAAGACATCACCTAACTCGAACAATGGTTTTACAATTGCATTGTCGTATAATTCGTCGATGTACCATTTATCCTCAAAGAATTTTGCAATTCCAGTTGCTTCACCATCTACATGATTTGTGTATTTCTTGATGGCATAATAAATTGCGCCAAGCACACAAAGTAATAAAGCTCCCATCATCATCCATTCTGTTGCATGAGAAACATGATGAGCTTCTCCGATTGATACAACTCCACTTAAGAAAGTTTGAAGTTTGTGTCCGTCTTGCATAAACAACGCTGGAATTCCTACATAACCTGCAAAAACAGAAAGAACTGCTAAGATGATTAATGGAATTGTCATTGCTGCTGGACTTTCGTGCGGATGAGCATCTTTATCTCTTAAATCTCCTAAGAAAGTCATCGCGTATAAACGGAACATGTAGAATGCTGTCATCACAGAAACGATAAATCCGATTCCGTAAACAACTGGATTAGAAACAAACATTCCTAATAACATTTCGTCTTTCGAGAAGAAACCTGATAATCCTGGAATACCAGCGATTGCCAAACATCCAATCAAGAAAGTGATATGTGTAATTTTCATGTATTTCTTCAATCCCCCCATTTTGCGCATATCTTGCTCGTGGTGCATTCCGTGAATCACAGAACCTGCTCCTAAGAATAATAATGCTTTGAAAAATGCGTGCGTCATTACGTGGAAAACTGCTGCGATATACGCTCCAGAACCAATTGCTGCGAACATTAATCCTAATTGAGAAACTGTAGAATAAGCCAATACTTTTTTGATATCGTTTTGGCGCATTGCAATAGTTGCAGTAACAAAAGCTGTTGCAATTCCTACGTACTGAATAACTTGTAATGTGATCGGTGCTGCCGAAAATAATTCGTTGCAACGTGTAATCATAAAAATACCTGCCGTTACCATTGTTGCAGCGTGAATAAGTGCTGAAACTGGCGTTGGTCCTGCCATCGCATCTGGTAACCAAGTGAACAATGGTAATTGAGCCGATTTACCCGTTGCTGCTAAGAATAACAATAATGTGATTCCTGTTAATACAAAACCTGTAAATGCAGATGAATCAATTGCTAATTGGCTGAATACTTTTACATATTCTAACGTTCCAAATTCTTTGAAAATCCAAAACATCGCCAATAAAAATCCAACATCTCCGATACGGTTCATGATGAAGGCTTTCTTCGCTGCTTTGATATATTCTGGATTTGTAAACCAAAAACCAATTAACAAGAATGAACATAATCCTACTCCTTCCCATCCAATAAACATCATTACAAAATTGTTTCCCATAACAAGAATCAACATGAAGAAGATGAATAAATTTAGGTAAGAAAAGAATTTTGCAAATCCTTTGTCTTCGCTCATGTAAGCCGAGCTATACACGTGAATTAAAAATCCAACTCCTGTAATAATTAACAAGAACAAACTCGTTAATGCATCAATTTGAAATGCAAACGGAACTTGTAAAGTTGGAATATTGATAATATCAAATGCCTTAAAAATTAATGGTTGTGCATCTGCTCCTGATGGAACTGACATAAAAACCATGATTGATAAAATGAAACTTGCCAAAACTGCTCCACTTCCAATGAAAGTCACTAAGCTTTTAGAAAGTACATTTCGTCCTAAACCGTTAATTAAAAATCCGATGAATGGAATCAAAGGAATTAACCATATATACTGCTCCATTCTTAACCTTTTAAACGATTTAACACATTAATATCTACCGAGTATACTTTGCGGAACAATAAAATTATCACTGATAATCCTACAGCAACCTCAGCCGCAGCCACAACCATAATAAAGAATACTAAAAGTTGTGCATCTGTTCCTTTTTCTAATGCTGGATTTGCGTGATAGTGCATTTTTGAGAACGCTACTAACAACAAATTCACAGAATTTAACATCAATTCTATACACATAAAAATGACAATTGCGTTACGACGAATCATTACGCCAGCCATTCCTATTCCGAATAGGATTAATGATAAAGTAATATAATAACTGATTGGTAACATCTTTTACTTTTTATATTTAATCCAATAATTCTTCGTCCTTTTTCGATAACATCACCGCTCCAATCATTGCAGAAATAAACAAAATACTGCTCAACTCGAATGGTAAAACATATTCTGAATACAACAATGATCCTAAATTGTGAATCAATCCTAAATCACCTGTTCCCATTTCTACAGCTGTGTTTGCAGAAGCTTGATTTTGTGAGAAAATACTAATTGTCAAGGCAATAAATAATAAAGAGATTAAACTCGCTGCTAATATTTTTGCTGGTCGACCAAATGATTTCTTTTCACTATTCAAGTTCATCAACATCACCACGAATAAGAACAATACCATAATTGCTCCGGCATAGACAATGACGTTTACAATTGCCAAAAACTGTGCGTTTAGCAATACATAATGTCCGCTGATGCAGAAGAATGTTACGATTAAATATAAAATGGAATGTACAGGATTCTTACTGAACACCATTAGTAGCGCACTTAACACCGTTAAGCTCGACAAAACATAGAATAAAATGATAGGTAATTCCATTAATTTGTAGCTTTTTTCGGGATTAATAAATCTTCTTTCGAATAGATAAAGTTTTGACGTTTGAAACTTGCTGGTGGAACTGTTTGCGATAAATAAACAGCATCTTTTGGACAAGCTTCTTCACAGAATCCACAGAAAATACAACGTAACATGTTAATTTCATATTTCGCTGCATATTTTTCTTCGCGGTAAAGATTTTCTTCACCAGGAAGTCTTTCTGCTGCTTCCATTGTAATTGCTTCTGCTGGACAAGCCAAAGCACAAAGTCCACAAGCCGTACAATTTTCACGATCTTCTTCGTCTCTATTCAAAACGTGTAATCCTCTAAATACAGGACTAAACGGTCTTTGTTTTTCTGGATAACTAATTGTTGCTTTCTTCGAAAAGAAATGCTTCAATGTAATCATCAACCCTTTTGCGATAGAAATCAAATAGATACTTTCCCAAAAAGTAAGGGGTTTACGTTCTACTTGTTTTACTCTATTTGTAATTGGTTTCATACTTTTAATGATTTTGATGATTCTACTTGTTTAATAATAAAATCACTAAGCCTGTAATTAACATATTGATTAATGCTAAAGGCAATAATTTTTTCCAACCTAAATCCATTAATTGGTCATATCTGAAACGAGGAATCGTCCAACGCACCCACATATAGAAGAAGATGAAGAAACAAGCTTTACCGAATAATGAAAGGAAATTAAGAATTGCCGTTCCATTCACTCCGATAGAGTTTACTAATGTTGCATCGTCTACAAATGGGATATCGTATCCACCAAAATATAAGGTAGAAATTACTACAGAACTGATAAACATGTTGATGTATTCTGCGAATAAGAAGAATCCCATCTTCATCGAAGAATATTCTGAGTGATAACCTCCAATTAACTCATTTTCTGCTTCTGGTAAATCGAACGGAGTACGGTTAGTTTCTGCGAACGAACAAACCAAGAAAATAATAAATCCTAATGGTTGTAATAAGATAAACCACGCATGCTCTTGTTGATAATGTACAATATCACTCAATTTTAAAGAACCTGTCATCATCAAAATTGTGATTAACACTATTCCCATCGGTAATTCGTACGAAATAATCTGCGAAGCTGCACGCAAACCTCCCATTAAAGAGTATTTGTTGTTCGATGCCCAAGCACCAATCATAATTCCATAAACACCTAAACTTAATACACCTAAAATGTATAAAAATCCGATGTTAACATCTGCAATTTGAGGAACAACTACACGATCTCCAATCTCGAAAGCTGTCGACCATGGAATAACTGCACCTGTCATACAAGCTACAATCATTGCCAAAGATGGACCTAAGATGAATAAAAATTTATTCGAATCTTTTGGTGTAATTTCCTCTTTCGAGAATAATTTTAAACCATCGGCAAGCGGTTGTAATAAACCAAAAATACCTGCACGGTTTGGTCCGATACGATCTTGTAAGAATGCTGCAACTTTACGCTCAGCCCAAGTAGAATACATGGCAACAACTAATGCAAAACCAATCATTACGCCTACTAAAGCTAACTTTTCTAATGCATCAGCAATAAATTCTTCTGTCATTTTGTTAATTTTATTTACGAATGATTAATCTTTAAAATCTTTACTTGTTGCTGGTCCATCAATTTTTGATAAATCACGATTTGGTTCATTTACTTCAGAAACCGAGTGAATATCTAATAAAATTTTTGGATCGCGTTTGATCACTTTCGGAAGTGTTTCTTTTGGCTCCACTTTATTCTCAAAGTAATGACCTTGACGAACAACAGAATCTTTAGAAATTTCTGATGGTTTTTCTAACGTCCAATCGTTGATATCTTTTTTATCGAAACGACATGTGTTACAAATCCAATCTTTTACTTCGTTAAATTCATCTTTGCGAGCTGTTACACGGAAAACTTCATTTCCACGGAACCACACTTGTGCTTTACCTGAACAAGTAGGACAATCGCGATGAGCATCAACTGGTTTCAAGAACCAAACACGGTTTTTGAAACGGAACGTTTTATCTGTTAAAGCTCCAACTGGACAAACATCAATAATATTTCCGATGAATTCATTATCTAAACTTTTGTTGATATGAGTTGAAATTTCAGCGTGATCTCCACGATTCATTACACCATGCTCACGACAACCTGTGATTTGATCCGCAGTTTTTACACAACGATAACATAAAATGCATCGGTTCATGTTCAACTGAATATTTGGACCTAAATCTTCTTTTGGGAATGTACGACGATCAAATTCGTAACGCGTTGCTTCTGCTCCGTGCTCGTAACTTAAATCTTGTAATTTACATTCTCCTGCCTGATCACATACTGGACAATCTAAAGGGTGATTGATTAATAATAATTCAACAATCCCTTTACGTGCCTCAACTGTACGCTCAGATGTTTTATTGCCTACAACCATTCCGTCCATAACTGTTGTACGACAAGACGGAACCAATTTTGGCATTGGACGAGGATCTGCTTCACTACCTTTTGATACTTCTACCAAACACGTTCTACAGTTTCCTCCTGTATTTTCTAATTTACCGTAGTAACACATCGCTGGAGGTGCTACTTCTTTACCAATCATACGAGCGGCTTGAAGGATCGTTGTTCCCGCAGGTACTTCAATCGTTTCGTTATCGATGGTAACTTTAAATAATGGTGTTTCTTCTGCCATCTTCGTATTAATTTGCGGTTTCTTTAATTTCGATTGGATCAGCATAATGTGCTAAACCAAAATTACGCGTCAAACATTCTTCTGGATTATTAATATGCCATTCGAACTCATCACGGAAGTGACGAATTGCCGCTGCAACTGGCCAAGCCGCTGCATCTCCTAATGGACAAATTGTATTTCCTTCGATTTTACGTTGTACATCCCATAACAATTCGATATCAGACATTTTTCCTTTTCCTTCATCGATTCTTTTCAAGATTTTCTCCATCCAACCAGTTCCTTCGCGACATGGTGAACATTGTCCACACGATTCGTGACGATAGAAACGAGCTAATGTATAGGTATGATAAACAACGTCTTGATCTTCGTCTAACACGATAAATCCTCCAGACCCCATCATTGTTCCTGTTTGGAAACCTCCTTCTGATAAACTTTCGTAATTCATATAACGAGGTTTACCTTCAGCAGTTTTTAACAATAAGTTTGCTGGAACAATTGGCACAGAGCTTCCTCCAGGAATACATGCTTTAAGACGTTTTCCATTTGGAATTCCTCCACAATATTCATCTGAATAAATAAATTCTTCAACCGTAATGGTCATATCAATTTCATAAACGCCTGGTTTATTAATATTACCACAAGCTGAAATTAATTTTGTTCCTGTAGAACGCCCAACTCCAATTTTAGAATATGCTTCTCCTCCAATCTCAATAATTGGAACAATTGCAGCAATAGTTTCTACATTATTTACAACTGTTGGTCTTCCCCATAAACCTTTAACAGCTGGGAAAGGTGGTTTTAGACGTGGATTTCCACGTTTACCTTCTAAAGATTCTAACAATGCCGTTTCCTCACCACAGATATAAGCTCCACCTCCACGTTGAACATAAATTTCGCAATCGAATCCAGTTCCTTGGATGTTTTTACCTAACCAACCTGCAGTTTTTGCTTCGTCGATTGCTTCTTCTAAAATTTCTGCAACCCACGCATATTCTCCACGGATATAAATAAATGATGTATTAGATCCTAAACAGAATGATGAAATCAAAACTCCTTCAATTAATAAATGAGGAATATATTCCATCAAGAAACGGTCTTTGAACGTTCCTGGTTCTGATTCGTCTGCGTTTACCACTAAGTGTCTTGGAACACCTTCTGGCTTTGCCAAAAAGCTCCATTTCATTCCAGTTGGGAAACCTGCTCCACCACGACCTCTTAAACCAGAAGTTTTTACTTCTTCTAAGATTTCATCCGTTGTCATTTTAAATGCTTTCTCAGCATTTGCATAACCACCATTTTCGCGGTAAGCTTGGTAATGACGAATACCTGGAACATCAATATTTTTTAACAGTAATTTTTGTCCCATTATGCTAATTTTTTCAATTCCTCGATTAATTCGTCTACTTTCTCGATCGTTAAATTCTCACGATACGTTTTTCCTAACTGTAACATTGGCGCGTAACCACATGCTCCTAAACATTCGGCTGGTTTTAATGTAAATAAACCATCTGCCGAAGTTCCACCAGCTTCGATATTTAATTTTGTTTTGATGTGCTCGATAATTTTGTCCGAACCTCTTAACATACAAGGTCCTGTTTGACAAACTTCTAACACAAATTTCCCTACAGGATTTAAGTTAAACATCGAATAAAATGAAGCTACTTCGTAAACTTCTACTGGTAAAATATTCAATACTTCTGCAACATAATCTAAATGAGGTGTGTCTAACCAACCACCAAACTCAGCTTGTGCCACATGAAGCAAAGGAATCAATGCACTTTGTTTTTTATCCTCTGGATAACGTGCAATGATTTTATCTACTTTTTGTTGTGTCTCTTCTGAAAATTGAATTGCCATTTTTAATAATTTTTATTAAGCATCTAATTCTCCAGCGATCAAATTCAAACTACTCATTGTAATAATGGCATCTGAAATCATTGATCCTTCGATCAATTCTGGATAAGCTTGATAATAAATGAAACAAGGTCTACGGAAATGTAAACGGTATGGCGAACGTCCACCATCAGAAACAAAATAATAACCCAACTCGCCATTTGCAGCTTCTATTGAATTATAAATTTCTCCTTTTGGCATATCTACCTCTCCCATAATAATTTTGAAGTGATAGATTAACGCTTCCATTTTTGTGTAAACATCTTTCTTTAGTGGTAAATAGAAGTCTGGAGCATCGGCATGATATTGCGTAGCTTCTTCTCCTTCTAATGCATCAATCTTTGCAATTGCTTGTTTGATGATGCTTAAACTTTGCCACATTTCTTGACCACGAACTAAGAATCTATCGTAACAATCCCCCGTTGTACCAACTGGAATATCGAATTCGAATTCTTCGTAACGAGAATATGGTTTCGCTACACGAACATCATAATCTACACCAGCCGCACGTAAATTTGGTCCTGTGAAACCATAATTTAATGCACGCTCAGCCGAAATTCCTCCAACTCCTTGTGTACGATCCATAAAAATACGGTTACGTAAAAATAAGTTTTCAAACTCTGTTAAGACATCTGGAAACTCTCTCACGAAACGATGGATTTTTGTCCATGCAACTTCAGAAAAATCACGTTCGAAACCTCCGATACGACCAATATTTGTTGTTAAACGAGAACCACAAATTTCTTCGTAAATCTCATAAATCAACTCACGATATTTCATCATATAAAGGAATCCTGTAAATGCTCCTGTATCAACACCCATAATCGAATTACATACGATATGATCTGCCATACGAGCCAATTCCATAATGATAACACGCAAATAAGAAACACGTTTTGGAACTTCAATTCCAACGAATTTCTCAACTGTCATGTGCCAACCTAAGTTATTTAACGGAGCCGAACAATAATTCAAACGGTCTGTCAAAGGTGTAATTTGGTACAAAGGTTTGCGTTCAGCAATTTTCTCAAAAGCGCGGTGAATATACCCAACTGTAGGAACCGCAGATTTGATGATTTCACCATCAATCTCTAAAATATTTTGAAATACCCCATGTGTTGCAGGATGCGTAGGCCCTAAGTTTAAGGTAATTGTGCTTTTTTCTAACGAACCATCTGGAAGATCAAGATGCTTTAATTTTTTAGTTTTCTCTTTTCCCATGGTTAATTTGCTTTTACATTAAAACCTCCATAATTGAAATCACCACCACGACCAAACATATCGTCGTCTTTGTCTTTACGCGTTTGATCCTCTAATGGAAACTCTTTGCGTAATGGATGATAATCCATTTCTGGGACATTCATGACACGAATTAAATTTGGATGTCCTACAAAATCAACTCCATAGAAATCATACGCTTCGCGCTCTAACCAGTTAGCTGTTTCGAATAATTTAGTTGCTGTAAAAATCGAAGGTTTCTCGATTGGCAAAACAAATTTTAATCGAACTTCAACTCCTTCGTATAGATTATAAACTAAATAGGTTACAACCAATTCTTCTCCAACATTATTAGGATAATGAATGGCTGTTAAATCCTTCAAAAATTTGAAAGACAATTGCTCATCATCATATAAATATTGTAAAATCTTTAGATTGAAATCTTTGTTAGCGTATAAAGTCAATACACCGAAATGCTCTTCGTATCCGTATATATTTTCTTGAAACTTCTGAACCAAACGGTCTTTTATAAATGAATTGTCCATTATTTCAACTTATTTAATTCCATAACTTGCTAAAAGTTGTTGATATTCTTCGCTACTTCTACGACGAACACTTTCGCTCTCTACTAACTCCTGAATACGCATTACACCATCAATAATTGCTTCTGGACGAGGCGGACAACCTGGCACATAAACGTCGACTGGAATTACTTCATCAATTCCTTGTAAAACCGAATATGTATCAAAAATTCCTCCCGAACTTGCACAAGCTCCAACAGCAATTACCCAACGAGGTTCTGCCATTTGAATGTAAACTTGCTTCAGAACTGGCGCCATTTTTTTAGAAATTGTACCCATTACCATCAACAAATCGCACTGACGAGGCGTAAAAGCCAAACGTTCAGATCCAAAACGTGCCAAATCGTATGTCGAACCCATAGTCGCCATAAACTCGATTCCACAACAACTTGTCGCAAATGGTAAAGGCCAAATAGAGTTTTTACGCGCTAATCCAACCACTTTTGATAGTTGCATCGCCATAAAACCTTCACCTTCAAAACCACCTGGAGACTCTACAATCTTCACATTGGTATTGTGTGTTACTGGTCTTTTATTATGAATCATTATACTATTATTTTAGAATTTTAATCGCTCTATTTTTCCCAATTAAGAGCTCCTTTTTTGCGTACATACAAGTACATCACAAAGAATAATCCAACGAATGTTACAACTGCTGCAAAACCTTCCCAACCTAATTCTTTAAAATTCGCTGCATACGGATAAAAGAAGATCACCTCTACGTCGAATAACACGAATAAAATGGCTACTAGGAAGTATTTAATTGCAAATGGCTGTCTTGCATTTCCTACTTTCTCAATCCCAGACTCGAAATTCTCTAATTTTTCGTCTGTTTTTCTGGACGGCCCAAGCAAATGTGTCGCAACGATAGTACCCGCTACAAACGCAAAAGCAACCACAAAAAGGATGAGAATAGGAATATAACTTGATGCTGTTTCCATAACTACTTTACTATTTTTCCAACTAATATTTTATCGATAAAAATAATAATAAAATATCATATTATTTATGTAAATTAGTTTTCAGCTAGTTATAGTTCTTTATATGATAAATTATATATTATTTATCTATATCGGAAGTTTGATGATTGAATAAAAAAAGGAGAACTAACAACTTGGTCAATTCTCCCTATGTATTTTATTAGATTACTAATTAAAACTTAAAAAAGTTAATGAATTAATAAATTTTGTAGATTTTGCAGTGCTTCATGCACAGTTTTAATATGTTCAAATCGTACTAACAATGTTGGATACTCTTCTCCTTTTTTGGGTGATTTTTCCTTAAAACTGATGTTTTTAGGGTTATTTTGAACGTAATTTAAAATTAATCTAAATTCTTCTGACTGATAAAATTCGCTTTGTGGTTTATTAATAAAATAAGCCAACAAAATTCCATTTTTCATCACCAAGCGTTCGAAACCTAATTTTTTACTGATCCATTTCAATTGAATTGATTCCAATAAATTTTCGGCTTCAATTGGTAATTTTCCGAAGCGGTCAATCAAATTATTTTTAAACGTTTGTAAATCTGTTTCAGTTTCGATATCAGCTAATTCTTTGTATAACAACAAACGTTCTTCCGAACTTTCAATGTATTCATCTGGGAACATAATTTGTAAATCCGAATCAATCTGTACATCCGAAACATAGGATTTTACTTCTCCCGATTTTTGATCTTCGAACAAATCTTTGAAATCTGTTTCTTTCAATTCTTCAATCGCTTCATTCAAGATTTTTTGATACGTTTCGAAACCGATATCCATCATAAATCCTGTTTGCTCCGCACCTAAAAGATTTCCCGCTCCACGAATTTCTAAATCTTTCATGGCAATATTAAATCCTGATCCTAAATCAGAAAACTGCTCAATTGCTTGCAAACGTTTACGCGCTTCGTCCGTTAAAACCGAAAGTGGCGGCGCAACCAAATAACAGAACGCTTTGCGGTTACTACGACCAACACGCCCACGCATTTGATGCAAATCCGCCAAACCAAAATTCTGCGCATCATTAATTAAAATCGTATTCGCATTCGGAACATCCAAACCAGATTCGATAATTGTTGTTGACACAAAAACATCATATCGACCATCAATAAAATCGAGCAAAACAGCCTCTAATTCTTTCCCATCCATCTGTCCATGACCAATCGCCACACGCGCATCAGGAACTAATCGTTGCACCATTCCTGCAATATCTTTCAACGATTGCACACGATTGTGAATGATATAAACTTGTCCACCACGTTGCATTTCGTACATAATCGCATCACGGAAAATCTCTTCATTGAAACCAACCAATTGTGTATCGACAGGTTGTCTATTTGGTGGAGGAGTTTTGATAACCGACAAATCTCGAGCAGCCATCAACGAAAATTGAAGTGTACGCGGAATTGGCGTCGCTGTCAAGGTTAATGTATCAATATTTTCGCGAAGTGTTTTCAATTTATCTTTTACACCAACACCAAATTTATGCTCTTCATCCACAATTAATAATCCCAAATCTTTGTACTCAATTTTTGGATTAACCAATTGATGCGTCCCAATCACAATATCAACTTGACCAGATTTTAAACCATCTAAAACGGCCTTTTTCTTTGCTCCTGTTACAAATCGATTGAGATAAGCTACTTTCACAGGCAAATCTCGTAAACGCTCTGAAAATGTTTTGAAATGTTGAAAAGCCAAAATCGTTGTTGGAACCAAAACAGCAACTTGCTTTCCATCTACTGCAGCTTTCATCGCCGCACGAATCGCGACTTCCGTTTTCCCGAAACCTACATCACCACAAACCAGGCGATCCATAGGGCGTTCAGATTCCATATCAGCTTTCACATCTTGCGTCGCTTTGTACTGATCGGGCGTATCTTCATAAATAAAAGAAGCTTCCAACTCATTTTGTAAATATGTATCAGGAGAATACGCGAAGCCTTTTCTAGCACGACGTTTCGCATATAATTTAATCAAATCGAAGGCAATTTCTTTTACTTTAGCTTTGGTTTTATTCTTTAAATTTTTCCAAGCTGGTGAACCAAGTTTCGAGATTTTTGGCTCAGCGCCATCTTTTCCTCTAAACTTCGCAATTTTATGCAACGAATGAATATTAACGTACAGAATATCATTATTTTGATAAATCAATTTGATTGATTCTTGCGTTACGCCATTATTATTCAATCTTACCAAACCAGCAAATTTTCCAATTCCGTAATCGATATGCGTCACAAAATCTCCAACTTTCAACGAATTGATTTCCTTTAGCGTAATCGCTTCTTTTTTGGAAAATGAATTTCGAAGATTGAATTTATGATAACGTCCAAAAATCTGATGATCGGTATAACATGTTAATTTGATTTCTTCATCAATGAAACCTTGATAAATAGAACCCAAAACTGGAATGTAAGAAACTTCTTTTCCAATATCATCAAAAATTTCTTCAAAACGTTTGATTTGATTTTCATTGGAGCAAATCAGTGCATTTTTGAAACCTTCGTTTTTGTGTTCATTCAAATCATCAATTAGTAATTCGAATTGTTTGTTAAAACTTGGTTGAGGTTTGAATGGTGATTCTATTTCTTCAACTGTTTCAAAATAAGATTTCATCGAACATTCAATCACTCCAAAAGATGAAATTTGTTGAAGAAAAGCATTTTTATTCAAAAATAATTGATTCGGTTCTGCTTGTTTAATTTCTCCTTTTAATTCAGCAAAAGCATTTTCAGCTTGTTCAAAATTCTTGGTAATTTGTTTTGCTAAAACAGAAATATTTTTGGCGATAATTAAACTATCCTTCGAAATATATTCTAAAAAACTCTCTCGCTTTTCATTAATCGATTTACTTTCAAGATTCGGAATAATCGTAATTTCTTTGGTCGTTGCAATAGACAATTGATTCTCGATATCAAACGTTCTGATGGTTTCAACTTCATCTCCAAACAACGAAATTCGATAAGGGTGTTCATTCGAAAACGAAAAAACATCTATAATTCCTCCACGAATCGAGAATTCTCCCGGCTCAGAAACAAAATCAACACGATGAAAATTATAAGAGGATAAAACTTCCGTTAAGAAATCAATCCCCAAATCATTCCCAACCTTTACTTTAAGCGTATTCGTAGAAAGCGCTTTTTTTGTTACCACTTTTTCAGACAAGGCTTCTGCGTACGTCACCACAATTTTTGGTCGTTTCGAATGCGATAACACATTTAAAACCTCTGTTCTGATGACAACATTCGCATTATTTACTTCCTCAATTTCGTAAGGACGCTTGTAAGATGACGGGAAAAATAGAATTTGTTCTTTATCAAACAAAGTTTCCAAATCATTCAACACATAAGCCGCTTCTTCTTTGTCATCAAAAATTAGAATCGTTGGTCGCGCAACACGATCATATAAATGACCCGTTAAAATACTCAATCCTGAACCTAAAAAACCTTTGATATTGACTTTATGCTGTGGATTATTTTTAAAATTGACAATAAGCTTCTGTACGAAATCTGAAGAATCGTATAAGCTAAAAACGTTGTGAATAGTTTTCTGTTCCAAAGTTTTGCAAATATAAAATTTTATAAACTTATTTTTAAACAATCTTCAAAAAAAGCAATGTTAAAATGCGAATTTTTAATTAATGAAAATTTTTCGGAAAATTTATAAAAAAAGTTGAGCTAAGTTAAAAAAATTAATCCTAGCTTTGATTTATCAAAAAAAGAAAATGAAATTAGTTCACAACATTATCAACTTGATTATTTTAGTCATTCTTATTCCAAGGAGTGGTAATTAGTTGTGTACGTACAAAATAACAATTAAAGCCACTTCTTAACGAGGTGGCTTTTTTTATGGAGAAAAATTAATTAAACAATATTATGCAAAACAATTTCGTCATTATTATCATTATTATTTTAGTCTTGGTCTTACGATTAGGAAAGGTGGTTTTATGACGAATTTTTTGAACGATTTTTTATGAGCCACCTTTATTCAAGGTGGCTTTTTTTATGTTTTTAATACAAACAAATGTCAAATAAACAGTGATGAAAAACAACAACGAAGCACTAAACAAACACAGCCGAACCGTAACGCAAGATGACACTTTACCCGCGTCACAAGCGATGTTACATGGGATTGGCCTAACTAACGAAGACCTAAAAAAACCACTAATCGGAATTGCAAGTATGGGATACGATGGAAATACTTGCAATATGCACCTGAATCAATTTGCGCAGTTGGTACAAGACGGAATGAAAGCCGAAAACCTAATCGGATTGAAGTTCAATACTATCGGAATTAGCGATGGAATTACCAACGGAACTTCTGGAATGCGCTACTCTTTGGTAAGTAGAGAAATCATCGCAGATTCGATCGAAACTGTTTGTGCAGGCCACTTTTACGATGGCGTAATCACAATACCAGGTTGTGATAAAAACATGCCTGGATCGATTATGGCAATGGGACGTTTGAATCGTCCTTCAATCATGATTTATGGTGGAACAATTGCTCCTGGACATTACAAAGAAGAGGAATTAAACATTGTCTCTGCATTTGAAGCATTAGGTAAAAAATTAAACGGAAATCTTGATGACAAAGATTTTTGTGGAATCATTCAAAATGCATGTCCTGGTCCGGGCGCTTGCGGCGGAATGTACACAGCAAACACGATGGCAGCGGCGATTGAAGCTATGGGAATGAGTTTACCTTATTCTTCATCTTATCCTGCTCTTAGTCAAGAAAAGAAAAACGAATGTACTACTTCGGCGCATTACCTAAGAATTTTATTAGAAAAAGATATTAAACCAAGTGATATCATCACGAAGAATTCTTTAGAAAATGCCATCAAAACGATTGTTTTTTTAGGCGGAAGTACAAATGCTGTTTTGCACTTATTAGCAATTGCGGCTACAATGAACATCGAATTATCATTAGACGATATACAAGCAATAAACGATAAAACACCAGTAATAGCAGACTTAAAACCTAGTGGAAAATACTTGATGGAACATTTGAGTAAAGTTGGAGGAGTTCCTGCTGTTTTAAAATATATGTTACAAGAAGGATTAATCGATGGAAGCTGTTTAACGGTTACTGGAAAAACATTAGCAGAAAATTTAGCATCAGTTCCTGATTTAGATTTCTCTAAGCAAAATATTATTCGTCCATTATCTAATCCCATAAAAGAAACTGGACACTTACAAATGCTTTACGGAAACCTTGCTCCAGGCGGATCAGTGTCAAAAATATCTGGAAAAGAAGGTTTCTATTTCAAAGGAAAAGCACAAGTTTTTAATAGCGAAGTTGAAGTTCTGAAAGCAATTGAAGATTTACAAATCAAAGCTGGAAGTGTTATCGTCATCCGAAACGAAGGACCAAAAGGAGGTCCTGGAATGCCAGAAATGTTGAAACCAACCTCTGCCATTATCGGCGCTGGATTGGGAGATAAAGTCGCTTTAATTACTGATGGACGATTTAGTGGCGGAACACACGGATTTGTCGTCGGTCACATCACACCAGAAGCTTTTGAAGGAGGTCCAATCGCATTAGTCGAAAATGATGACCTCATCGAAATTGACATCAACAAGAATGAATTGAATCTTTTGGTTGATGAAAAAACATTAGAAAATCGAAAAAATAACTGGAAACAACCCGCATTAAAAGTAAAAAATGGAGTCTTATACAAATACGCAAAGCAAGTCGGAAACGCTTCAGAAGGATGTCTTACTGACCAATAAACCAACTCAAATTTCAGGTTCACAAGCAATTATTAATGCTTTATTATCCGAAGGAGTGACAACAGTTTTCGGATACCCTGGTGGCGCAATTATGCCTATTTATGATGCTTTGTATGATTACAAAGATAAATTAGAACACATTTTAGTTCGTCATGAACAAGGTGGTATTCATGCTGCGCAAGGTTATGCAAGAACTTCAGGAAAAGTAGGTGTAGCTTTTGCTACGAGTGGGCCAGGCGCAACGAATTTAGTAACCGGAATTGCTGATGCCATGATTGATAGTAATCCTATCGTATGTATCACAGGACAAGTTTTCGCTTCTCTTTTAGGAACGGATGCTTTTCAAGAAACTGATGTTATCAACATTACTAATCCCATCACGAAATGGAATTATCAAATTACTGATGCGGAAGAAATCAATGATGTTTTAGCAAAAGCTTTTCATATCGCGCGTTCTGGACGACCAGGACCTGTATTGATTGACATTACAAAAAATGCTCAAATACAGCTTATCGAAAAGAAAAAATATGAGAAATGCACTCATGTTCGCAGTTATAGACCAGAACCAGAAATAAGAACTGAATATGTAAAAGCTGCTGCTGAACTTATTAATCAAGCAAAAAAACCATTTGCGATTATTGGTCAAGGAATTCTGCTTGGAAAAGCAGAGCAAGAATTAAAAGATTTCTTAGAAAAATCTGGAATTCCAGTGGCTACAACTTTAATGGGATTAAGTTCTTTGGATACAGATCATCCACAATATGTTGGTTTATTAGGAATGCATGGAAATTATTCTCCGAATGTCAAAACAAATGATTGCGATATATTAATTGCTATTGGGATGAGGTTTGATGACCGCGTAACCGGACGTTTAGACAAATATGCAAAACAAGCGAAAGTCATTCATCTTGATATTGATCCTGCAGAAATTGGTAAAAATGTAAAAGTTGCAGTGCCAGTTTGGGGAGATTGTAAAAAAACACTTCCGTTATTAACAAATTTAATTGATCCTAATGATCACTCTCAATGGTTAAAAGAATTTAGAGATCTCGAAAAAGAAGAACGTACAGAAGTTATTGATAAAGAATTCCACCCAACAACTGATGTGATGTCTATGGCTGAGGTTATTAATACATTAAATGAGTTAACAAACGGAGAAGCAGTAATTGTGACAGACGTTGGGCAACATCAAATGGCAGCTTGTCGTTATGCGAAATTCAAAGATTCTAAGCTTTTGGTTACATCTGGTGGATTAGGAACGATGGGATTTGGTTTACCTGCTGCAATTGGAGCATGGTACGGAGCACCTGAAAAAGACATTGTCATGGTTTGTGGAGATGGTGGTTTCCAGATGACGTTACAAGAAATGGGAACGATTATGCAATTCGGAGCTAAAGTAAAAATGTTAATTCTAAACAATAGCTTCCTTGGAATGGTTCGTCAATGGCAAGAATTATTCAACGACAAACGCTATTCTTTCGTAGATATTACAAGTCCAGATTTTGTTGCGCTTGCAAAAGCGTATCAAATAGAAGGTCAAAAAATAGAGGCGAGAAATGACTTGAAAAATGCATTAAAAGAAATGTTAGAACATGATGGTTCATATCTTTTAGAAGTTATGGTAGGAAAAGAAAATAATGTATTTCCTATGGTAGAACAAGGTACAAGTGTTTCTGAAATTAGATTAAAATAAATTATTATGGACTCAAAACAAGAATATACAATTACGTTATATACAGAAAATTCCATAGGAATTTTAGGAAGAGTTGCAGGAATTTTTACTCGACGAAAAATTAATATTGAAAGTTTAAGCACTTCTCCATCAGAAATAGAAAATGTACACAGATTTACAATTGTTATTGAAGAATCTGAAGAAGTCGTTCGAAAACTTTGCATGCAAATTGAAAAACAAATCGATGTTCTTAAAGCTTATTTCAATAACTGGAT
>NZ_DKHL01000004.1:0-72960 GCF_002453775.1 Empedobacter sp. UBA6745 | reverse complement strand
ATACGTAGAACGTTTATTGCGTCAATATGGTGCAAATACAGTTGTGATTCGCAATGATTATACAGTTTTTGAAACAGCTGGTCATCGTGAGGAAATTGATAATCTAACACAAGAATTAACTAAATATGGCTTAATAGAATTTGTTCGAGGAGCCAGAATAGCGATTATCAAAGCGAGTGCTGGTTTTCATGAAAAATTATTACAATTCGAGAAAGACGAGCCATCAAAAGAAGTAATCGAAAATGAATTCCTAAACGAAGGAACCTCAGTTTTCACAATGTAAAGACGAACAATTCAACAAATAAATTTTATTAAAAAATACAAAAATGACTAATTACTTTAATTCTCTATCATTAAGAGATCAATTATATCAACTAGGGCAAGCAGAATTTCTAAATAACTCAGAATTCGCAAAAGATACAGAAGCATTAAAAGGTAAAAAAATTGTGATTGTAGGTTGCGGTGCCCAAGGATTAAACCAAGGATTAAATCTACGCGACAGTGGTTTAGACGTTTCGTACGCGTTACGCAAAGAAGCCATTGAACAACAAAGAGATTCTTGGAAAAATGCAACAAGTCATAATTTCACAGTAGGAACTTTCGAGGAATTAATCCCAAATGCTGATGTTGTGGCAAATTTAACGCCAGACAAACAACACACGCAAGTAGTTAACACTATTCAACCTCTTATAAAAGAAGGTGCTACACTTTTATACTCTCATGGATTCAATATCGTAGAAGAAGGTGTTCAAATTCGTAAAGATATTACGGTAATCATGGTTGCTCCAAAATGTCCTGGTTCGGAAGTTCGAGCAGAATATTTAAGAGGATTTGGAGTTCCAACATTAATTGCCGTTCACCCAGAAAATGATCCCGAAGGAAAAGGACTTGACCAAGCAAAAGCATATTGTGCAGGAACTGGTGGACACAGAGCAGGAGTTTTAAAATCTTCTTTTGTGGCAGAAGTAAAATCTGATTTGATGGGAGAACAAACCATTTTATGCGGTCTTTTACAAACAGGTTCTATTCTTTCTTTCGATAAAATGGTTGAAAATGGAATTGATGCTGGTTACGCTTCAAAATTAGTTCAATATGGTGTGGAAGTCATTACTGAAGCCTTAAAACATGGCGGAGTTAGCGGTATGATGGATAGATTAAGTAATCCTGCTAAAGTGAAAGCTTTTGAATTATCAGAAGAATTAAAAGACATTATGCGTCCATTATTCCAAAAACATCAAGATGATATTATTTCGGGTGAATTTAGTAAAACAATGATGGAAGATTGGGCGAATGATGATAAAAACTTATTAAAATGGAGAGCTGAAACTGGTGAAACTGCTTTTGAAAAAACACCTGCAGGCGACGCAAATATTACAGAACAAGAATATTTTGATAACTATACCTTAATGGTTGCTTTTGTTCGTGCTGGAGTTGAATTAGCTTTCGAAACTATGGTAGAAGCTGGAATTAAACCTGAATCTGCTTACTACGAATCATTACACGAAACTCCATTGATTGCAAATACAATTGCTCGTAAAAAATTATTCGAAATGAATCGAGTGATTTCTGATACAGCAGAATATGGTTGTTATCTTTTCGATCAGGCTTGTAAACCTTTGTTAAAAGATTTCATGACAAAAGTAAACGTAGATGTTGTTGGGAAAAATTACAACGAAGGAAAAGACAATGCTGTTGATAATGCGACATTGGTACACATAAATGATGTTTTACGTAATCATCCTGTCGAAACTGTAGGAAAAAAACTTCGTAAAGCTATGACTGCTATGAAAACGATAAAAACGGCGTAGTAAATATTAAAATAAACCTCTTATGCATTTTGAATTAAAATTCGTCAATTCGAGTGATTTTTAGTTCAGTACAAACTGAATAAAAATTGTATCGAGAATAGAATTTTAACGTCTAAAACCTTGTTCTCGATACAAAATTCTTCCAGAATTCCACTCGAACTGACGGTTTTATTGCTAAAATTATCAAAATGCAAAATGCATAAAATAACTAACAAACAGTGAATTATGGCAAATGGACTTAGAAATGAAAAAACTGAGACCTTAGGCGTTTCGCTTGACGAAGTAAACTTAGCACAAATGAATTTGAAAGGAGTTGCCAAAAACACTCCTTTCGATTTCAATGAAAATTTAAGTCGTCAATTTGAAGCGAATGTCTATCTAAAACGAGAAGATTTACAAGTCGTCCGTTCGTACAAATTGCGTGGTGCTTATAATAAAATCGTTCAGTTATCAGAACAAGAAAAAAATAATGGTGTGATCTGCGCAAGTGCAGGAAATCACGCACAAGGTGTCGCATATTCGTGTCAACAATTAAACATTAAAGGTAAAATTGTAATGCCTACTACGACACCTCAACAAAAAATAAAACAAGTAAAATGGTTTGGGAAAGATCAAATCGAAATCATTTTACATGGTGATACATTTGATGATGCATCGGCTTTTGCACATCAATTATCCCAAGAAGGAAATATTACATTTATTCATCCTTTTGATGACGAAAAAGTAATCGCAGGACAAGGAACTGTTGCTTTAGAAATTTTGAATCAATGCAATCAACCAATCGATTATATTTTCGTGCCAATTGGCGGTGGAGGTTTAGCATCTGGCGTTATTTCTGTGATGAAAACACTTAGTCCAAACACCAAAATTATTGGCGTAGAACCGAGTGGCGCAGCAAGTATGGCAGAAGCTATCAAACAAAAACAATCTGTTGCATTAGCGAAGATTGACCCTTTTGTAGATGGCGCAGCTGTAAAAAAAGCAGGTGAAAAAACCTACAAAATCTGTGCAGAAGGTTTAGAAACAACTTGTGCTGTTCCAGAAGGAAAAGTTTGTTCGAGCATTTTGCGTTTGTACAATGAAGACGCAATTGTTGTAGAACCAGCAGGCGCTTTGAGTGTTTCGGCTTTAGATTTTTTCAAGGAAGAAATCAAAGGAAAAAATGTGGTTTGCGTGCTTAGTGGAAGCAACAACGACATTACGCGAATGGAAGAAATAAAAGAAAGAAGTTTGCAATATGAAGGTTTGAAACATTATTTCATTATCAATTTTCCTCAACGTGCTGGCGCTTTAAAAGAATTAGTGAACGAAGTTTTGGGTGAAAATGATGACATCACCTATTTCCAATACACGCAAAAAAATAACAAAGAAACAGGTCCAGCAGTAGTTGGCATTGAATTAGACAAAAAAGAAGATTTAGATGGTTTAATTTTTAGATTAGAAAATCATCATTTCGACTATCAATATCTTAACACAGACAACACACTCTTTTCGTTAATGATTGGATAATTTTTCCATCATTAATATACTATTCAAAAAAAGCAAAGCTTCTATTTAGTTAGAAACTTTGCTTTTTAATTTATTAATTATTCAACAACCAATTTTTTAACTCATCAAAATTATTGTTCATTTTAACTTTATTCGATTGTTTCGATTTCAATTCTTCGACTTCTTTTGGATAGACAATTTTATCTCGTATTTCTTTCGGAAAAACTTCAGGAAATTTACACGGATGCGCTGTCGATAAAAATACCACTAACTCTTTTTCATCTTGCTTTTTCGCTTGGTATTCCTTCGCTGCCAACCACGCAATCGACGTATGCGGACAAGCAATGTAATCATATTCTTGATTAATTTTAACAATTGCATTTGTCGTTTCAATATCTGAAAAAGCTTTTGAAACCATTTTTGATTTTAATTGCTCCATATCTTGCTCGAAAAATTCCATCACACGAACCCAATTGCTCGGATTTCCAACATCCATCGCATTCGAAAACGTTTGTACAGAAGGTTTGGGTAGATAATTTTCGGTTTTTAAAAATAATGGAACAGTATCATTCGCATTTGTAGCCGCAACAAATTGTTCTACTTCCAATCCTAATTTTGAAGCCAAAATACCTGCTGTAATATTCCCGAAATTTCCACTCGGAACAACAAAAGAAACTTTCTCAAAACCTTTTCTTTTTGCTTGGGCAAATGCCTCGAAATAATAGAAAGATTGCGGAATTAAGCGAGCAATATTAATTGAATTTGCTGAGGTTAAGTTTAGATTTTTCATTAAATCTTTGTCTAAAAAAGCTCGCTTGACCAATGCTTGACAATCATCAAAAGTTCCGTCGATTTCTATGGCACGAATATTTTTTCCATTCGCCGTTAATTGCAATTCTTGTATCAGCGACACTTTTCCTTTTGGATACAAAATCGTTACTCTCGTTCCTTCTACTCCCAGAAAGCCAAGTGCTACAGCGCCTCCTGTATCGCCAGAAGTTGCGACCAAAACATCTAACAATTGATTATCTTTTTTTGAATAATGTGCCATCACGCGACTCATAAATCTTGCTCCAAAATCTTTAAAAGCAAAAGAAGGTCCGTGAAATAATTCCAAAATAGCTAAATCATCTTCTAAAAACACCAAAGGCGCAGGAAAATTAATTACATCATCAATTAAATTATTAATCGTTTCTTCAGAAAAATCATCTTTTAATAAGTGATTTGTCACCTTTTTCGCAATCTCTTGAAATGAATAATTTTCAATAGAATTCAACCAATTTTCATCTAATTTTTCCAACGACAAAGGCATATACAATCCTTTATCTTCTGGCAAAGATTGGAAAACCGCTTGTTTAAAATCAACTCTGTTCTTATGATTATTTGTACTATATAATTTCATTTTTAGTGTTTTATGTAAGGTCCTTGTTGATTGATTTTAGAAACAAATGATAAATGTTCAATTTCTTTTATCGTCAAAAAATCATTTAGTTTTTGTTCGATATTTTCTGCACCCAATTTACTTTTAGATAACGCCATAACTGTTGGTCCAGAACCAGAAATACCGAATGTTAATGCATTATTTTCGAGCGAAATACTTTTCATTTCATTAAAATATGGAATCAATAAAGAACGATTTGGTTCGATAATATCATCTTGCATCGAACGACCAATCTCTTCGTAATCATTCTCATAAAGCGCTGCAACCAAACTTGCAATATTTCCCCATTGCTTTATTGCTTTACTCAATTGCACTTTATCTTTAATTAATTTGCGCGCATCCTTTGTTGGCACTTCTACTTTTGAGTAAATCAGTGTGACATATAAATTTTCAGGAACAGGTAAAGAACGCACCAAAATCGGCTCATAAGAAGGAATCAACGTAATTCCTCCAAACAACGATGGCGCAACATTATCCGCATGAGCAGCGCCACAAGCCAATCGTTCGCCTTCCATACAATAAGGCAAAAGCTCATTTTTAGAAAGTGGTTTTCCTAATAATTCATTCAATGCAAAAAGTCCAGAAACTGTGCTCGCCGCGCTTGAACCTAAACCACTTCCAATTGGCATTTTTTTGTGTAATTCTATCGATAATCCAAAAGAATCTTGTAGACCTAAATCACAAAATAATTTCCATGCCGAATGAGAAACTGTATTTTTCATCGCATCCAAAGGCAATTTACCCTCGTCACCTGTAATTGTCAGAATTTCGATTCCTAACTTTTCTGTCTTTTTCATGATTACCTCATCACCTGGATAATCCACCGCAAAGCCCAAAATATCATATCCACAGATCATATTGGCAACTGTTGCAGGAGCAAAAACATGTACTTTATCTAAAAACTTCGCTTGATCAAGCTTATATTTATTTTCGATTATTTGATTCATCTTTTATCGTATTGAACTTATATTAACTAAATCTGCAAAAACGCCAGCTGCTGTAACTTCTGCACCAGCTCCAGGTCCTTTCACAACCAAAGGACGTTCCTTGTAACGCGCTGTTGTAAAAGAAATAATATTATCGCTTCCAGACAAGGCATAAAACGGATGTTGATTATCCACCAATTCTAACGAAATTGATATTTTTCCATCTTCTAAAATCCCGATGTAACGAATCACTTTCTGCTCCTCATCTGCTTGATGTTTTATCTTTTCGAAATAATCATTTTCGTTGACTAATTCTTGATAAAAATCTTCTACAGTTGCAGCTTCTAAACAAGATTTAGGCAAAATAGAATCGATTTTTACATCTCCCGCTTCAATTTCGTAACCATTGTCACGAGCAAGAATCAACATTTTTCGCATAAAATCTATTCCACTCAAATCATCGCGAGGATCTGGTTCTGTATAACCTAATTCTTGCGCTTTTTTTACAATTTCGGCAAATGTATTTTCACCTTTAAAATGATTAAATATATACGAAATTGTTCCTGATAAAATTGCTTCAATTTTTAAGATTTGATCTCCACTCATTCTTAAATCTTTCAACACGCTAATAATTGGTAAACCTGCTCCAACATTTGTTTCGTAAAGAAAATCAATACCATATTTTCGAGCAGTTTCTTTCAATTTTTTATACTCTTGATAAGAAGATGAATTCGCAATTTTATTACATGTCACAACCGAAATACTGCTTTCAAAAATTTGTTTGTAATAATTTGGCAAATCAGAACTCGCAGTATTATCTACAAAAACACAATTTGGTAAATTATACTGTTTCATTTTTTGGATAAATTCATTCAAATCAGCTGGAGAAGAAGAATTTTCTAATTCATTTTTCCAATTCGATAAATTAATTCCGTTTTCATCAAACATCATTTTTTTTGAATTTGATAATCCAACCAATTTTATTTCGATATCATTATTTTTTGCTAAAAAATCTTTCTGTTTTTCTAATTGATTTAAAAATGTCGACCCAATATTTCCTACTCCAACATTGAAAACATGAATTGTTTTTTTCAAATGATTAAAAAACGCATCATGTACCGCATTTAAAGCTTTTGACAAATCATTTTCGTTAATCACAACCGAAATATTATACTCCGAAGAACCTTGCGCAATCGCTCTGACATTGATTCCATTTCGTCCTAATGCATAAAATAACTTGCCCGAAACACCAACCATTTTCTTCATGTTTTCTCCAACAATTGCAATAATTCCGAGATTTTCTTCAATTTCAATTGGTTCCAACCATTTTGCTGCAATTTCCAAACAAAACTCTTCTTCAATTAATTGCTTTGCTTTTTCGACTTCATTATGATGAATGGCAAGCGTGATACTATGCTCTGACGAAGATTGCGTAATCAACACAATGTTGATATGATGTTGCGCTAAAAGTGAAAAAAGTTTTCCACTAAAGCCCAATTTGCCAACCAAGCCGCTTCCTTTTATATTGACTAATGCAATATCTTTGATCGACGAAATTCCTTTAATTGGATAATCTGTTGGTTGCGAATCGAACTGAATTTTTGTTCCCTCAAAATCCGGTTGAAATGTGTTTTTAATTAAAATCGGAATTCGAAGTTTAAAAGCTGGAGCCATTGTTGGCGGATAAATCACTTTCGCACCGAAATACGACAATTCCATCGCTTCTGTATACGATAAATTTTCTAACGAAAAAGCTTTGTTCACAAAACGAGGATCCGCCGTCATCATTCCATTTACATCTGTCCAAATTTCAATTTGTTCTGCATGTAAAGCCGCACCAATCAAAGCCGCAGTGTAATCAGAACCTCCTCTTCCCAAAGTTGTCACTCGTCCTTCTTCATTAGCAGCAATAAACCCTGTTACAACTAATAATTTATCCGAATAATCTTTTGCTAATTGTTGAATATTCTGAAACGATTTTTCCTCGATAACATTCGCTTGACCAAAATTATGATCAGTCAAAATATAATCTGATGCATTAATCGCCAATGAATTTCCAACATGCTCTTGCATTACTTTTGCTATTAATAAAGCACTACATCTTTCGCCGAAACTCAAAATCAAATCTTTTGTTTGAGGGCTTAATTCTTTCAGAATTTCCACCCCTTCTAATAATGCTTCCAACTCATTCATCAACAATTTTAATTTTGTTAAAATCGGATTTTGATTCGGCACATCGATTAAAGCTTTTACAATTTCGAAATGTTTTTCTTGAAAAAGTTTTAAATCATTTTCATCAAAACTTCCTGATGAAGCTTCTTCGGACAATTTGGTTAATAAATTGGTCAAACCAGAAATAGCAGACACAACCAAAATAATCGAGTTATTTTGTTGCCTTTCTTGTTTAACAATTTCTACGACCGCGCGGATACTTTCTACCGATCCGACTGATGTTCCTCCGAATTTTAAAACTTTCATAATTTAAATTTTGATCATAAAAAAAGCATCTTTCTTTTGAGAAGATGCTTTTGCATTATTTTTTTAGAATTAAATACATAACAAGACTCCTCTAAGTGTGAACACTAGAAGTCGTCGTAATTGAAATAATTGTATTTAATCCGTTTTGTTTCATTATTGATAACGAATATACAAACTTTTTAATAAATCATCAATAATTTATTGATTTTTTTTATTTTTATTTCACAGAATCTTTCTTTACAGCTGTCGAATCTGTTGTTGTTACTATAGGTTTTACATCGCTTGAATAACCAACAACAATTCCATCTAACTTATCTATTCTTTTTACTTTAAATGTTTCTGTTCCTTCTGCTCCTTTAAAAGATACCTTATAAACAGCTTCGTAAACTGTTTTGTCTCCATCCTCAAGAGGCGTCATTTTTTCGAAATTATAAACATCTACAGGTCCATACTGTTTAGTTACTGCATTCAAATCTTCTACATTTACACCTTCCACTTTTGCGAAAAGAGAATCTGGTTTATCCGCTCTATATTTATAAACATCTAAAATTGCTTCTTTTACTTTGTAGTCTGGTAAATCTGATTTTTTATTACATGCTGTTAAAGCTAAAATTCCTCCAACGATAAGTAATGCACTTGCTTTCATAATTCCAATTTTTTTGTGTTAATTGATTATAACTAATTTAGTGATAATTAAATTTAAAAACAAGTATTTTTATTAAAATCAATTAGATACAATTAAAAAGTCGATTCTATAATAGAATCGACTTTTAATATATTTCTTTTTAAAATGATTTTTATACTTCAAAATTGACGTAAAAGCCTTCGTGACCACGAACATTAAAAACTGTATTATCTTCAAAAATTAAGTATTGACCTTTTATCCCTTTCAAAACACCTTCTATTTCATGTGTCTTTTTTAGGTTTAATGATTTTACTTTTTCTGGATAAGATAAAACTGGATATTCTAACTTCCAAACGTCTGGTTCATCAACCAAAAATTGTTGAAAATCTGGATTCACTTCATTTCTGATTTCGTGATACTTTTCGAATAAATTAATTTCTGGCACATCATTTTTCAACATTCTTTGCCAATTCGTTTTATCTGCAATAACATTTTTCAACGAAACCTCTATCATTCCAGCTTCATAACGATTATCTGTTCGGGCAATAATAATAGCTTCAGAAGCTCCTTGATCAATCCAACGTGTCGGAACTTGCGTTAAACGTGTTACACCAACTTTAATTCCGGACGAATTTGCCAAATACACAATATGCGGTTGTAATTCGAATTTCGTTTCAAACTCTAAATCACGTTGTACAATTCCCAAATGTGCTGTTGAAAGTTCTGGATTGATGATACTTGGATTAGCTTCTGGAACTGTAAAAAAACAATTTTTACAATATCCCATCTGATAAATCTCTTTGTCCTCGTGACAGTTTAAACATTCGTAATGATCAAAGTTAATCTTGATTTTTTTTCCTAACAATTGATTCATAACGATAAAATCATCTTTGAAATTCCAATAATAATTGATTGGCGTTCCATTTTCAGTTGTCATTTTACGAATTTGTCCTTCAAACTGCATCTTGCTAAAAAAGTTTAATTAATTTTGTGTAAATCTACAAAACTTTTAGCGGATGGGAATAGTCAATAAGATTATGGAAATTATGATGCGTAGCCGAATGAATGTCATCGAGGAAAGCATTAAAAATCCAGTTGGTACGCAAGAACGTGTGTTATTTGAGAATATCAAAAAAGCCAAATCGACTATTTACGGAAAAGAATTTCATTTTGATGAAATCAAAACGACACAGAAATTTCAAGAACAAGTTCCTGCGGTGCATTACGAGGATTTTCAACCTTATATTGAATTAGCGAGAAAAGGTGAAAAAGATGTCACTTGGCATGGAAAAATAAAGTGGTTTGCAAAATCTTCTGGAACAACAAATGCGAAAAGTAAGTTTATTCCGATTAGTAATGAATCCTTAGAAGATTGCCATTACGCAGCAGGAAAAACAATGTTTGCGTTGTACTTAAATGCTTATCCCGAAACGGATATTTTCATGCACAAAAACCTAAGAATTGGCGGAAGTAGTGAACTTTATCAAAAATATGATACGCGTTTTGGTGATTTATCAGCTATTTTGATTGATAATTTACCTTTTTATGCTGAGATGAAAAATATTCCGAATCGTGAGATTTCTTTAATGTCTGATTGGAATGTGAAGATGAATGCGATTATCAATGCAACAAAAAATGAAGATGTTGGTTCTTTAACTGGTGTTCCTTCATGGATGCTGGTTGTATTGAACAAATTATTAGCCGAAACTGGAAAGAATTATTTGGACGAATTATGGCCAAATCTCGAAGTGTTTTTTCATGGTGGAATCAGCTTCAAACCTTATGCAGAAAACTATAATTTAATCACTCAAAAAAAATTAAATTATTTCGAATTATATAATGCTTCTGAAGGTTTTTTTGGTATTCAGGATCAATTGCTCAGCAAAGATTTATTGTTATTATTAGACAACGGAATCTTTTACGAATTTATTCCAATGGAAGAATTTGGTTCAGAAACTCAACGGTTTTTAACAATTGGAGAAGTTGAAGTTGGTAAAAATTACGCCATGGTAATTACAACAAATGGAGGTTTGTGGCGCTATATTATTGGTGATACGGTTCGCTTTACATCTACAAATCCTCATCGAATTGTTGTTTCTGGACGAACAAAACATTATATCAATGCATTTGGCGAAGAATTGATGATAGAAAATGCAGAAGAAGCTTTGAAACGTGCTTGTATGCAAACAAATTCAATTGTTTCTGAATATAGTGCTGGTCCAATTTTTATGCAAGGGAAAGAAAAAGGCGCGCATGAATGGGTAATCGAATTTGATAAAGAACCTGAAAATTTTGAGCAATTTATTGATTGTTTAGACAAAGGTTTGCAAGAAGTTAATTCAGATTACGAAGCAAAACGTTACAATAATATGACACTTAATCGCCCAATTGTACACAAAGCTCGCAAAAAATTATTCATCGAATGGATGGCTTCTCGTGGTAAGTTAGGTGGACAAAATAAAGTTCCGAGGCTAGCAAACACACGCGAATTTATTGAACCATTAATTGAATTAAATAATCGATCATAACAAAAAAAGAGAATCAATATGATTCTCTTTTTTTGTTCTATCTTATTCGAATTCGAATACTTGGATTGACTAAAACTTTTTTCAGTAATCCTTTCAATAAAATATTATCATTTACGCTACATGTAATTGTATTTCCATTTGAATAATCAACTTTGACTTCATAGGTTCCGTAGCCAAATTTTCGGATATCGATTTCTTTATCTGTACTAATAACACTAGTTGCACTACTATTCAATCCTTCAATTTTATACCATTTGTATGTTGTATAACTATTTCCATAGAATTTACTAGTTGATAAAATATAAGTTAATGGATTAGAACCATCAATTTTGTGATCAATCCAATCTGCTCCTAACCCTTCAAAAGCACCAGGATTATATGGATCATAGGTTATATTGTTATTGTTCTGATTCGCGATTGTACTTTGCTCACCAAAATGTAACAATTGACCAGATGCATTGATATCTTTTAGATTACCAAAATTAAAGTTAGTTGCCGAACCTGTAATATTCAAATTAGCTCTTGTTCCTATGATGCTACTTTGCAGAAATGTGACCTCGCAAGGCGTTCCTCCTAAAATTAAATTTTCTACTGTTTGAGTTTTTGAAGCATCTAGAGTATAACTTTTACCAGAAGAAAATTCTAGATTTTTAATGTTATTAATTCCCTTTATACTTCCACTACCTCTAAAGGTAACAGCGTTAAAGCTTGTTGTTCCGTTTGTCGAATTAATGCTGGCATTTGCTCTACTTTCAAAAACCACATTATTGAACCGCTGACCGTCATAAGTTGACAAACCATAACTTGCTGTTGTACTTCCTGTAAAAATTAGTTGAGAAGTCCCCGCATTTATCGTAACATAAGCAGAATTTGTATGAAAGTACGGAGAGTTGTTTGGTAAATAAAAATTTGATGAACCCATACTTATTGTTCTTGGTTTAGTATCTGAATTAGCATAAAATCGTCCATAAATTATTACATCATTATTGTTGGTAATCCATGTACCTGCTTGATGGTACAACTCATATCCTATTTTATAGTTATCTAATAAGCTTATCGTATTTTCTTCTTCAAAATAAATAGTAACAGCGCTACTTCCAGATATCACATCATTACTTTTTATTGTTTTAGCCTCTCCTGTATGACGATAGAAAATTTTATTGAGATTAATTGTTCCCATTCCGTTCTGCCACTCACTAGATCCATAGATATTGATAGTCTGAGAGCCAGTTTGTGTTAATATTGGAGGAACTGCACTTCCGGAGAATGTAATATTTCGAGTGTAAGAAGTATTGTCTACAGTTATAGTCTTGTTTGCAGATGTAAAACCAGAACCTTGGTTAAAAATCGTATTATCTGATGGACCAGGAACACAATAACCTCCCATACCATTGCTACTCTGTGACCAATGCATTTTATCATTCCAATTACCAGATCCACCAACCCAATAAAGCTCCTGACCAGCTATCTTAGGAAACTGCCATCCAGGATTGTTATTACCATTATCAATTGAATTTTGCGCAATAAACGCAGCACCTCCATTACCCGATATATCTTGCATAATAACACCAGATACATTAACAGTGACATTAGATGCAGCCTCAATTTTTGCCAAGCTTCCTGATTTGCTAGAATTAATTGTTAACCAGCCTCCACATTGTGGTGTTGAAGCTGATAATAAATTGGTTATAGTTTGGGTTGCCCCAGCAGGAAAACTGTAGTTTTTAGTTGGAGCTAAAATTAAGTTATAAAAATGATTGTTCCCATTGATTGTTCCATTCCCTTTAAATTCAACCTGATTAAAATATGCTGTCCCTGTTTGTGCGCTTATCGATCCAGCCGATGAAGAATTATCAAAGCTTACATTATAATATCGTTGATTTTCACCTGCTATAAGTCCATAACTATTGCTTGTTGTATTTGTAAAGTGTATATGTGATGTTCCTGCATTAATCGTGGTTAAGCTTGAGTTTGTTTGAAAATATGGAACGGTGTAGGGTAAATAGAAGTTTGAGCTGCCCATGTTTATTACCTTAGGTTTTGAACCATATATTGCATAAAATCGACCATTAATAGTAACTTGATGATTGTTAGTTGTCCATACTCCTGCCTGATGATAAAGTTCATAATTTACAATAAAATCGTCTAGCAAACTAATCGAATTTTCTTCTTCAAAATAAATACTAGAACTAGCTGAGCCTAGTTTTACACCATTACTTTTTATGGTTTTCGCCTCTCCTGTATGACGGTAATAAATATTTGACAAATTAATCGTTCCCATTCCTTCTTGCCATTCACTTGAACCGTAAATATTTAACGTTTGGGATCCGCTTTCTGTTAACGTTGGTGGATTAGAACTATCAACAAAAGAAATATTGTGAGTATAAGACGTTTTATCTAAAATGATTGTTTTATCGTTTAACGTAAATCCTGATCCTCTATCAACAAATGTATTATCATTAGGACCAGGAGAACAGTAACCGCCAGTACCACCTGAGGTTTTGGACCAATGTGTTCTATCGTTCCAATTACCAGAACCACCAACCCAATATAAATCTTGCCCTACAGTTGAAGGAATTGTCCAACCAGTATTTATACCTTCTCCAATTGAATTATTAGCAATAAAATTAGCTCCTCCCGATGCTGTAATGTTTTTCAGAATAGTACCAGAAACAATTATACTTACATCAGAAGCTCCAACTATTTCAGTTGTTGTTCCGTAGCTATTAGATGATATATTAGACCATCCTTCGCAGACTGGAGTGTTCACAGAAAATAAATTGGTAATCGTTTGTTTTTTATTAGCTTCAATAATATAATTTTTTGTAGGTGCAAAAATCAAAGCTTTAAATGTGTTATTCCCCGAAATACTTCCATTGCCCTTAAACTCAACCTGATTAAAATTTGCCGAACCTGATAAATTTATATTTGCTTGTTCTTCAAAAGTAACATTGTAAAAATTCTGTCCTTGATAAGCTGTTAAGCCATAGGTATTAGATGTTACTTTTCCTGTAAAATAAATATGAGAAGTCCCAGCATTAATTGTTGTAGCAGCAAAGTTTGTATGAAAATAAGGAGTAGAAGTTGTTAAATAAATTTTAGAACTTCCAAATTCTATGGTTCTTGGTGTATTTCCTTGGTTTGCATAGAAACGTCCGTCTATCTTTATTTGATGACTGTTCGTGATCCACGTGCCAGCATTATGGTATAATTCGTAACCTACTTGAAAATCATCTAATAAACTTATTGAAGTTCTTTCTTCAAAAACAACAATCGAATTTGTTGACCCTGTAATTGTTCCATTACTTTTTATCGTCTTCGCCTCGCCTGTGTGACGATAATAAATTTTTGAAACATTAATCATTCCCATTCCTACTTGCCACTCACTCGAACCATAAATATTTAAAGTTTGAGTACCGATTTGTGTTAAAATTGGAACGATTGTACTCGCAGAAAAGGTTATATTATGACAATTCACTATATTGTCTATCGTTACCGTTTTACTTGAAGCTGAAAAACCTGAATTAATATCAAAAAAAACATTATCCGTTGGTCCTGGAACTACAGACGGTAAAGATACTCCTCCAGAAGTTGTTCGCCAATGGTTAATATCTGTCCAATTTCCGCTTCCTCCAACCCAATAATAATCAGCCGCGAAAGTAAAAATAGCGCATAGAAATGCTAGAAAACTTAAAATTTTCTTCATAGAAATAGCTTTAGAAATAGGATTATTTTACTTTAAATACAATATTCATAAATGTATTTTCCGTCACCATTGGGTTAGATAAAATAGAATATTTTAAAACCCCATTATCGTCCAAAGTAATTTTAGATGGATCAAAGACTTGATTATCAAAATACGTTACAAAGTATTCTAAATCTGTTTTGTTTAAGACTGGAATACTAGTTGCAGAAGGACTTTTTAATGCACTTTTTTTAACTCCACTAACATTTCCTGATAAATCAAATTGACTTTTATAAATTTCGAACAACTTTACATTAAACATAGAAGTAGCACTATCATACCAAATTGTAGAAGACGAATCGGTTGAAACTCCTGCTATATCAGTTGGCAAAGCAATAGAAGGTGCATAGAAATAAGAAACAACTTTTTTATATCCTAAATTTAACGGTTCCCACTTTTTTGTCATATCACCAGACCAATACCATAATCCTAATGCATCAATATCAGGAGTTGTATTCGTCGAAATAGCATTTGCATAAACAAGTGTTCCTGCTTTTAGATCTGTTGTAGACATCGCCTCTATTTGATTTCCACTCATCATTGGAAAAGCTACACCTGCTTTATCTCCACTTTTGTAATTTGCATCGATAGCTACATCAAGTGTTGCATTTGGATTAGATGTACCTATACCTACTTGTGCTAACAAAATGTTCATAAAACAAAATGAAATTGCTAATAATAAATTGATTTTCATAAATTTTTTGGAAATTTTGCGCAAAGGTATTGTTTTAATTATCAATAAGCTACTGATAACTAATTTATACCATTAATTATACTCATTAAATCATTATTAAAGTTTAAATTTACTCTTAAGAGAAAAAATACCTATTAATGCGAAGTACGAATTTATCTGAACTTAAGTTCCACCAAATTGTGGAAAATAAGTTTCAAATTTACAACAGTCTCTTTATGAGTCTGCCCTACGAAAAAATGCAAAATATCGGATCATTGATCCCGTTTTTGTACGATGAAAGTCAAAAAGGTTTACCTGAAGGTAAATCGCCAAATGAAATCATCAACAATTTTTTTGAGAAATACACTGATTTAAAAACCGAACAAGAGCAAATCGATTTGATGTTTCGAATGATACAATACATCGAGCGACAAGTTGTTTTGTTTGATAGTATCGAAGATGCTGCATTTCCGTCATTACATTCCGAAAATGAAAAAGGAAGTTTGGAAAGCATTTACCATATTGCGCAAGCGCAAGGTAAAATGGAGCAAGTAAAAACGAGAATTGAAGATTTTGTGACAAGAGTTGTTTTTACAGCACATCCAACACAATTTTATCCAACAAATGTTCAACAAATTATTCAGGATTTACGCGATGCTATTCAACAAGATTCGGTAAGTAAAATTGATTTATTGTTGCAACAATTAGGAAAAACACCTTTCATCAACGAAGAAAAACCGACACCTTACGATGAAGCAGTTTCGATTATTTATTATTTACGAAATGTGTATTATCAGACAATTGGACGATTGTATAACGAAATCAATCAATTGTTTTTTACAGAAAGTCAACCACTAAAATCTCCTGTCATTCAATTAGGTTTTTGGCCTGGAGGTGATCGCGATGGAAATCCTTTCGTTACAGCAGAAATTACGTGGAAAGTAGCAAGTTTATTGCGAACAAGTATCTTAAAAAATTATTACAATCATCTAAAAATTGTTCAAAGACGATTAACGTTCAAACATGTTACAGAGCCTTTAAAAGCGTTGAGTAATTTGATTTACGAAAATATGTTCAATGAAAATGGAACAATTACAATTGATGAAATCAAAACGCGCTTACAAACGATTCGTACAATTTTGATTGAACAACACAATGGTGTTTTCTTAGATATTCTGGACGATTTTATCACACGTGTTGATATTTTCGGATTGCATTTTGCTTCTTTGGATATTCGTCAAGATTCGCGTGTTCATCAAAAAGTAATTAACCAAATTGTTGAAAAATATACTGGAATTAATCTGAAAGATTTAAGCGAAGCAGAACAAATCGAATTGTTAACAAATCCTTCATTTACTGCTAAGCCTGAAGATTTTGAAGATGATATTGTGATTGATACGATCAAAAATGTTTATCAATTAAAAACAATTCAGCAACGAAATGGCGAATTAGGTGTTAACCGATACATTATTTCAAATTCTGAAACCATTTTCGATGTTTTAAATGTTTACGCTTTATTCAAATTTTGTGGTTACAAAGATGACGAAATTAAGTTTGATATTATGCCACTTTTCGAGACGATTAGAGGTTTAGATGGTGCTGAAAATACGATGAATAAATTGTATAATTTACCTATTTATGCACAACATTTAGAACGTAGAAAACAACGTCAATCAATTATGTTAGGATTTTCGGACGGAACAAAAGATGGCGGTTACATCAAAGCGAATTGGGAAATTTATCGTACCAAAGAAATCCTTTCGAATGTTTCGGATAAAAATCAAATCGAAGTTATTTTCTTTGATGGTCGTGGTGGACCTCCTGCACGTGGAGGAGGAAAAACGCACGAGTTTTACGCTTCTCAAGGGAAAACAATTGCAAATCACGAAATTCAAATTACAATTCAAGGGCAAACAATTACGTCGAATTATGGAACAATGCCGCAGGCAAAATATAATTTTGAACAATTGTACACGGCTGGTATTATTTCGGATGTTTTCTCGACAAGTACAAGTCAGATTTCGCCTGATGAACGCACATTGATTGATAAATTAGCCACAATTAGTTATCAGAAATACGAAGATTTGAAAGCGCATCCTTCATTTTTACCTTATTTAGAAAATATGAGTACGCTTAACTATTATGGAAAAACGAATATCGGAAGCCGTCCGAGTAAACGAGGTGGTGATAAAAAATTAGAGTTCGATGATTTGCGCGCTATTCCATTTGTGGGTTCTTGGAGTCAATTAAAACAAAATGTTCCAGGATATTTTGGTGTTGGAACGGCTATAAATGAATTGAAAAAACAAGGTCATTTAGAGGATGTAAAAGATTTATTCAAAAATTCGAGCTTCTTCAAAACGTTGATTCAAAATAGTATGATGTCGATGGAAAAAACTTATTTTCCATTAACTTCTTATATGAAAGATGATCCTGAATATGGTGAATTTTGGAATATTTTGCACGATGAATTTGAATTATCAAAAGCATTGTGTTTAGAAATTTCGGGTTACACAGAATTGATGCAAGATGAACCATTGAACAAATCTTCGGTACAAATGCGCGAAAAAATTGTGTTACCATTATTAACGATTCAACAATTTGCGTTGAACAAAATTCATCATGAAAGTGAATTCAAATCAGTCTATGAGCAAATTGTAATGCGTTCGTTATTCGGAAATATTAATGCGAGTCGAAATTCGGCTTAATTTTCAGAATATCTTAATACCTTCGCAACGATGGAAAAGATTATTTTAGGGATTGATCCTGGAACAATGGTGATGGGTTTTGGTTTGATTGAAGTCAAAAACAACAAAATAAAGTTGATTACTTTAGACGAATTGTTGTTGCATAAACTTCCGAATCAACAAACAAAATTGAAAAAGATTTTCGAAAAAACTTTAGCCATTATCGATCAATATCATCCTGATGAATTAGCCATTGAAGCGCAGTTTTTTGGCGTTAATGTTCAGTCTATGTTAAAACTTGGACGTGCACAAGGCGTTTGTATTGCGGCTTGCCTGCATCGCGATATGCCTGTGGTAGAATATGCGCCAAAAAAAATTAAGATGGCGATTACCGGAAACGGAAATGCCTCGAAAGAACAAGTTGCGGGAATGTTGCAACATTTACTTGGATTGAAAGAAATTCCGAAGCGTTTGGATGCCACAGATGGTCTTGCAGTTGCGGTTTGTCATTATCTAAATTCGGGTAAAACAACTGGAACCTCAAGTTCTTATTCGAGTTGGGATGCCTTTGTAAAAAATAATCCGAATCGAACAAAATAAAATATATTTGTAGTAGAATTAGCAACCTAATTCATAAAACATAAAACACATCAAATGAAAAAATATTTAATCGCTGCCTCAGTTTGTGCAACAGTTTTCTCTTCAGTATTATTTTCTTGTAAAGATTCTACAGGAAAAAACAATACTGCAATCACTGAAATTGTTTCGAAAATTGAACAAAATAAATACAAAATTGGCGACAAAATCGATATTCCTTTAACTAATCTAGATGGAATTACGAAAGTTGTAGTTTCGGTGGACGGACAAGAAGTTCCTGCTGATTTTACGATTGACGGAAAAACAATTGGATTAGGAAATCATACGGTTAATTTGAAATTCTTCAAAGGAGAAGAAGAAACAAATTCGCGCGATTTTACGTTTGTGGTTTATGCAAATGAGCCGGCTGCGCAATGGAATTATGAAATTGTTGGAACTTATCCACATAACCCTGATTATTTTACGCAAGGTTTTTATTTCAAAAACGGAAATATTTTCGAAGGAACTGGACTTCGTGGAGGAAAAACACGTTTGATTGAATATAAATTGGGAGCAACTGAGCCTACAAAATTATACCAAATTAAAGACGATGTTTTTGGAGAAGGAATTACAGAACTTAATGGTTTTATTTATCAATTAACATGGCAAGATCGTGCGATTTATAAATATGATTTAAACTTTAATCAAGTTGAAAAATTTGATATGCCAGCTCAAATTATCGAAGGTTGGGGAATTACTACAATTGGTAAAGAATTAGCCGTAACAGAAGGCTCACAACGTATTCATTTCTTCGACGAGAAATTTAACTACCTTAGAACTGTTCAAGCTTTTGATAACACGCAACCATATAGTTATTTGAATGAAATTGAGTATCACGATGGTCTAATTTATGCAAATGTTTACCTAAAATCTGGACATGCAGATAATAGTAATATTGTGGTAATTGATCCACAAACTGGTGCTGTAAAAGCTGAGTTTAATTTTGCTGAATTGAAAGGAAAACAAGGAAATCCACAAGCACAAGAATTGAACGGAATCGCTTTCAAAGACAACGGAAATATGTTATTAACAGGTAAAAACTGGGACAAAATCTTTGAAATTAAGATTAAGAAGTAGAATCTTATGCGATTAACCAGACCCAAAATAATAAGAACATTGAAGATTCAACGGATGATGTCTGAAACTTTGGCTGTTATAAATGACATCAAAAATCCTCCTAATAAAATAATTATTCCTTGTTCATCAATTGAAGATGGTGAAGAAATAATCGAAAAGATAAAAAAGCAAAAAGCTCGACCTGCAAAATCGAGCTTTTCTTTTCAAAAATCATCTAAAAAATTATAAGTAAAAATTTTTAGCTATAAAGATCTATAACCAAAATTGATCTTTCCAATCTGTGTTAGTTAAAAGTGAATTAAATTGTTCTTTAATTACTTTTAACTTTTTTTGTGTTGCATTTTTCTCAAATTCAGGAAACATTTGTTTCTCCTCAAATCTGATATGCAAATCCAATTCTTCTTCGATATAAATCAAACTTTTCATCGGATTTTTTGCATCTATCTTAAACAAGCGTCTCAAACGTCTATGTTCTTTCAATGCTCTTTTTACCAAGTAATGATCTTCATCCAAAAGTGTAAAAAGAAATTTTTCTTCTATCTCAAATTTTTTGAATAAAACATCTTCCCCATACCAATTTACATAATCAACAATTCGTTGAATATCGACTCCTTTATCTATTCCAGCACGAATATTCCAACAAAAAAATAATGTCTTATGATGTCTTTCGCACGCTTCATTTAGATTTACTGTTACAGTATAACTCATATGAGAAGCAGTTGTTTGAGGAAGTTCTATTAATAGGTTCATTGTTGTAATTTTTTAATTCGGATAATCGGATATTTTTATCTTATTTTTAATCAAATTTTTTTAATGCTTAAGAAAAGCAATTCCTTTCTCAAGATCATCAATCAAATTAAACATCGATGTCTTTTCTAGCATTCCTCGCAAATCATTACGAATTGCAAAAACACGGCTATGTAAAGCACAAGGTTTGTTAGCATCGCATTCTACTAAACCTAAAATGCAACTGTGATAAAGACCATCTCCGTCAATCGCTTTGATGATATTCACTAATTTGATATCTTCTAAATGCGCTGCATCCATTTGGAAACCTCCCATTTTTCCTTTGACAGATGAAATCACATTTGCTTTAACTAATTGTTGAAGAATTTTGGCTGTGTAAGCTTCTGGAGAATTAATCGAATTTGCAATTTGTTTTAAATTGACTCTCTTTCCTTCTACAGATTCTTGTGCAATAAACACACAAGCCTTAATTCCATATTCGCACGCTTTAGAAAACATTAATTTCTTTTATTCATTATAAATTATGAAGCAAATATACAACTAATTTTAATTCGGACAAATTTATCTTATTAAATTTTTAAAAATAAAAAAACCACTCAAAATTGAGTGGTTTAATTTTATCTGAAAAGAAAATTTCTTAATCTTCGTCTTCGTCTTGATCAGCATCTTTAACAGCGTTACGAGAAGTACGGATAGCTACTACTACTGCGTTATCTGGATGAGCGAATGTGTAGTTATCATTTTTCAATGTTTCTACATACATTTTGTGACCAATTCTCATTGGAGTAATATCGATTTCGATTTCGTCTGGTAAGTTTGCTGGAATAGCACGAACTTTTAATTTACGCATGTTGAAACGTAAAACCCCACCAGCTACTAAACCACGAGCACGTCCTACTAAACGAACTGGAACTTCCATAGTTACTGGTTTGTCCTCGTTTAATTGGTAAAAATCTACGTGTAAGATTTTATCCGTTACTGGGTGAAATTGGATGTCTTGTAAAATTGCTTGAATTTTAGCTCCATCAGCTAACTCGATAGTTGCTGTATGAGCATCTGGAGTGTAAACTAATGATTTGAATGCTTTTTCATCAGCTGAAAAGTGGATAGGCTCTCCAGAACCGTAAACCACACAAGGTACTTGTTCAGCATTACGTAGGTTACGTGTAGCCACTTTACCTAAGTCTTCTCTTTTTACACCTTGAATTGTAATTGACTTCATAATAATATGTATATAATAAAAATAATTTAATTTTAATCTAAATCACTAGATAACAAAACGTTGGCTAATAGATTTATTGCTATGTACTAAATGCATAACATCAGCAAAAAGCGGAGCGCAAGATAATACTTTTATTTTAGATACGGAAGTATTTTTTAATGGAATACTATCAGTTATAGCAATTTCCGTTAATAAAGAGTTATCAAGACGCTCGTAAGCAGGTCCAGATAAAACTCCGTGCGTAGCAATTGCGCGAACAGATTTTGCTCCTTTTTCCATAATCAATTCAGCCGCTTTAGCAAGTGTACCTGCTGTATCAATCATATCATCCACTAAAATAACGTTTTTACCTTCTACCTCACCGATTAACATCATGCTATCAACTTGGTTTGCAACTTTACGTTCTTTGTGGCAAATTACGATATCTGCATTAAGGTATTTAGCATATGTATTTGCACGTTTAGCACCTCCCATGTCTGGAGAAGCGATACAAATATTATCTAAACCTAAACCTTTGATATACTCAACAAAAATTGTTGAAGCGAATAAATGATCAACAGGAACTTCAAAAAATCCTTGAATTTGATCGGCGTGTAAATCCATAGTCATTACACGAGTTGCTCCAGCTGTCATTAACATTTTTGCAACTAATTTTGCTCCAATTGGCACACGTGGTGCATCCTTACGATCTTGACGAGCAAAACCAAAATAAGGAATAACAACTGTAATACTTTTAGCAGATGCGCGTTTTGCAGCATCACACATTAAAAGTAATTCCATTAAATTGTCTGTTGGTTGCATTGTTGAACCAATTAAGAAAACGCGAGCACCGCGAATTGGTTGTTCAAAAGCTGGCACAAATTCGCCATCGCTAAACTCTACAATTTTAGATTTACCAAGTTCTTGACCATATTGATCGGCAATTTTTTGTGCTAATTCTAATGATCCTCTGGTTGAAAAAAGAAATGCTGATTGTTCCATTGTTTGTTTTGGGAAATATTTGTGCAAAAATAATTTAAATGATTTGAAAATGATATAAGAAAACTAAAAATTAATTTCGGCACAATTATTGAAGTTCTTTTTAACTCATTAAACTAATCAACAAGAGAATTATATGATTTTCGTTAGTAATAGGCGTTTTTAACAGTTTTTTATTGATTCGTTTTTAAGTATTTATATAATTTTGTAATTAAATATATCCTCATGAAAAAGATTTCATACCTATTAAGTGTAATTGGATTAGGAATTTTTGCTCAAGCGCAAGAAACTACTGAGACAGTTAACAACGATTACAACAAATGGTCTATCGAGGCCAATGGAGGTGCTGTAAAAGCACGTAAAGCTTTCACTCCTGGTTACTATTCTGAAACGCCAAGTTTCTATCATGCTGATTTTGGAGTTCGTTACATGTTCAACAATAAGTTTGGTTTAAAATTAGACGGTGGATATGATCGTATCAAAGAAGGTGAAGATGTAGCTCGTTTCCGTTCTAATTATTACCGTGTAGATTTACAAGGGGTTGCGAACTTAGGACGAATCATGAATTTTGAAACATGGACAAATAGAATTGGTTTATTAGCGCATGGTGGTGCAGGTTATTCTTGGATGAATAATGACGCAACAAAAGGTGCTGATGGTAAAGTTTTCGATGACAATGATAACATGGTAAATGTTATGGTTGGTTTAACTCCTCAGTTAAGATTAACAGATCGTGTTGTATTAACAGGAGACGTTTCTTATGTAAGAAATATTCGTCAAAACGTAGCTTTTGATGGAAATTCTGAAATTTCAGGTTCTGGTTTTGGTGGTGAATTATGGAATGCTACTTTAGGTTTAACTTTCTACTTAGGTAAAAACCAAAAACACGCTGATTGGGTTTACGAACCAACTCGTTCTGACTTAGAAGATCGTATTGCTAACATCGAGCAAATGTTAAAAGATACTGATGGTGATGGTGTTGCTGATTACTTAGATCAAGAACCAGATTCAGCTCCAGGTGCAGTTGTTGACACTCACGGTGTTACAATTGACCACAATGGAAATGGTATTCCAGATAACATTGAAGAGTACATCAAACAAAATGCAGGAGGAAATACAACTATCGTTAACGATGCTGATTTCTTAGAGCAAATGATTAATTCAGGTATCATCAATGTATACTTTGATTACAATTCTGATAAACCATATCTACAATCTGTTGGAGGTATTAAATTTGTATCTGAATATTTAAAAGCTAAACCAAATGCTCAAATTGACATTTTAGGTTACGCTGACCCAGTTGGAAGTGATTCTTACAACAAAGATTTATCTCGTAGAAGAGCAGAAAATGTAAAAGCTATTTTAGTTAGTCAAGGAGCAAATGCTTCTCAATTAACTACAGTTGGTGAAGGTGAAGATAAAGAATTCAAAAATTCTCAAGTTTCTTCTCATCAATTAGCAAGAAGAGTTGTTTTCAGAGTAAAATAATTCTCTCTTAATTTAAGATATTAATCAGGGATAGATTTTTCCATTTTTTGGAGTCTCTATTCCTGATTTTTTTATTATCTTTATCACCACTTAAATTACTAAAATATTGAATCCTTTTAACCAACACTTTAATGCTCCTAGATGGGTCGTATTAGTGCTAGACATACTTATAGTTTTCTTTAGCTATGTAATAACCAATTTTATACTTAATAGTTTTCTAAATTCTTTTAGTTTAGAAAAATTATTATTTAAATTACCATTTGTTGTAGCAGCATATACTCTATGTTTCCTATACTTCAAAACATATAAGGGAATTGTAAAAAAAACGGGGTTAAAAGATGCTGAAAATGTTTTTGTTTCAAATACAACAGCTTTTCTGATTCTTTTCTTCATCTCTTTTATCTATAGACAATTCATTGAATCTAATCTTTCGGAGAACACTCCTGTTTCATATGTTTTCAGAATGTCTTACTCTGTTATCTTTGTCCATTTATTTATTTCAACAGTAATAATGGTTATTGCCAGATTATATTATAAATGGATTTACGATTATTTTTTTTCTAAAAATAAAGCTCAACAAAAAACATTGATTTACGGAGCTGGAGATTCAGGATTAATCACTCGAGATATTTTACAAAACGATACTCAATTTAACTATAAAGTAGTAGGTTTTATTGATGACAAACCTTCTAAAATTGGAACGTTTATCGATGGCGCTAAAATTTATTCTATAAATGATGTTGATGATAAATTCATTGAACGAAATGATATTTCAGAAATCATTATTTCTATTCAAAATATTAAAACTAATGAGTTATTAAACCTTTCTAAATCTTTAGAAGATTTAAATGTTAATATTAAAATAATTCCTCCTATTTCTAATTGGATTGATGGTACATACAAGCCTGCTCAAATCAAACAATTAAAAATTGAAGATTTATTAGGGCGTGAATCAATTAAGTTGAAAAACCCTATTATTAATGAAAATGTACAAGGTAAGGTAATACTTGTTACTGGTGCTGCAGGTTCTATAGGAAGTGAAATTTCAAGGCAACTTGCTATGATGGACTTTGCTCAACTAATTTTGATTGATCAGGCAGAATCGGCTCTATATGATGTTCAACAGTCTTTAAAAAATGAAATTTCTGAAGAAAAACAAAATAGAATAGATTATATCGTTTCGAGTGTAAGAGATCGAAAAAGGATGTTAAGCCTCTTTGATAAATATCATCCGCAAATTATTTTTCATGCAGCTGCATATAAACATGTTCCGTTGATGGAAAAATTTCCTTATGAGGCAATCAACACAAATATTTATGGAACAAAAATAATTGCTGATTTTGCAAATGAATTTGGCGCAGAAAAATTTGTAATGGTTTCTACTGATAAAGCAGTAAATCCTACAAACGTAATGGGCGCAACTAAACGCGTAGCAGAAATCTATGTAAATTGTACTAATGCAGTTTCTAAAACAAACTACATTGTTACCCGATTTGGTAATGTACTAGGGTCTAATGGCTCTGTAATTCCTCTTTTTAAAAGACAATTGGAAAATGGTGGTCCCTTAACAGTAACTCATCCTGATATTACACGTTTTTTTATGACAATACCAGAAGCGTGTCAGTTAGTGCTTGAAGCAGCAATAATGGGAAAAGGTGGCGAGATTTTTGTATTTGATATGGGTGAGTCAATGAAAATTATTGATCTTGCAAAAAGAATGATTAGACTTAGTGGATTTAAATATCCTGAGGAAATTGATATAAAAATTGTAGGTTTACGCCCAGGCGAAAAAATTTATGAAGAATTATTGGCCAATGATGAAAATACAGTTAAAACACATCATGAAAAAATAATGATTGCTAAAGTAAATACTTCAAAATGTCAAGATAATAAAAAGTTGATTGAAGAACTATGTTTAATGTCTTCAACGATAGAAAAACATGAGCAAGTCATGCATTTAGTAGCTAAAATAAAAGAGATTGTACCTGAATTTAAATCTCAAAACTCCGAATTTGAAAAACTTGATAACTTAATTTATGAAAAATAAAATTTTTAATATACTATTTGTAATAGTTGTACTCACAATATCATCTTGTGCATCAAAAAAGGAATTAGTTTATTTAAGTGGAGACCAACAGTCTACTACAAATTTCGAACAGTATATCCCTAAAATTCAATCTTCTGACATATTAGCTATTAGTGTCAGCGCTGCTGATATAAAAGCTACAGAACCTTTTAATCAACAAAGTGTTTATCAAGTAAATTCTGGAATGCAAAATAATCCTTATGCAAAAGTGTATACTGTTGACGAAAATGGTTATATTAACTATCCTTTAATAGGTAATGTAAAAGTTGGAGGATTAACTAGAGCAGAAGCTGAAAACGAATTAAAATCTAAGATATCAAAGTACATTGTAAATCCTGGTGTTAATATAAATTTCACAAATTTCAGAATCACTGTTTTAGGTGAAGTTGTTAGACCTGGTAATTTTACAATTCCAAATGAAAGAGTAAGTATTCTTGATGCATTAGGAATGGCAGGAGATTTAACAATTAATGGTGTAAGAAAAAATATTATGGTTATCCGTGAACAAAATGGACAAAAACAAACCTATAATGTCGATTTAACATCTAAAGAAATACTAAACTCCCCTGTTTACTATTTAGCACAAAATGATGTTGTTTATGTAGAACCAAATAATGCAAAAATTTCATCATCTAAATTTACACCAAACTATTCTTTATGGATATCTGTTGCTGGTGTTATAATATCTGTAATTGCTGTTATTTCTAAATAAAAATGAGTAAAAATAAAAACAAAGTAGAAGACCAATACTTCGATGAGTCTGAAGAAACTATTAATATCAGGCAAATTTTAGAGCAATATTTATACTATTGGAAATGGTTTGTTTTTGGAGTCATTATTTCTTTAATTATAGCCTTTTTATATGTTAAATATACACAAAAACAATATCAAGTTTCAGCTAAAATATTATTGAACGAAAAAGAATCTTCAACAGGAGAATTAGCTGGTTTAATGGATCAAGCTATGCTTGGAGGTGGTTCTGGAGGAAGCGCTGAAGTTGGTGATCAAATTGATGTTTTAAAATCGAGAAGATTATTAACTAAAGTAATTCAAAAAAACAACTTTAATATACAATATTTTAGTGTTGGTCGTGTTGCAGAAATTCAATTACAACAAGAAAAATCTCCCATAAAATTCATTTTATTAAATGAAAACGATAAAGCCAATGAAAGCTTAGACAATAATAGTTTTATTGTAAGTATATTATCGAACACTAAATTTAAACTTGAAAATAAAAAAACAAGTGTTATAAAAGAATATTCTTTTGGACAAAAGATTACAGAAGACTTTGGAAGTTTTATAATTAGTCCAAATGGAAACTTAGGAAAACATATTGGTTTTGAATATCAAATTAATGTAAATTCTATTGATAGAATTGTTAATGCATATCAAAACTCATTGAGTATTTCTCCAAATACTGAGAAGAGTTCAAAAATTATTAATTTTTCTTTGGTTGGTCCTGTTCCAGATATATCTAAGAAGTTAATAAATGATCTTATTACAACTTATAATGAAGATTTAGTAAGTGATAATCATAAATTAACAGAAGCTACCTCTAAATTTATTGATGATCGCCTACAAATTGTTACAAACGATTTACGTGGAGTTGATAAAAATCTTGAACGTTATAAAGTTCAAAATAATATTACAGATGTTACTTCAGAAGCGAATATCTTTTTAGAAAGTGCCGCAGATAACGAAAAGAAACTTTTAGAATCATCTACTCAACTACAATTAGTTGACTATATGAACTCTGCTCTAAATTCTTCTAAGACTGATTTACTACCTTCTAATATTGGATTAGAAGATAAATCTATCTCAGCAGAAATATCTTCATACAATGAATTAGTTCTCGCTAAAGAAGATATGTTAAAATCTGTAACAAAAGATCACCCTAACGCGATCAAATTACAAGAGCAAATTAATGATGTAAAAAGAAACTTGAAGAATAGTTTGAGATTATATAGAAATAACACTCAAACAATGTTAAATTCTGTTCAATCTAAACAAAATCAAATTGCGAGCAGAATTCAAAAAGTACCAAGTCAAGAACGTGGTTTTAGAGATATTTCTCGTCAACAGCAAATTGTTGAAGCTTTATATTTATTCTTATTACAAAAACGTGAAGAGAACGAAATAAAAGCAGCTGCTACACCAGATAATATAAAAGTTATTGACTATGCTTATGATTCTAAGATTCCCGTTTCACCTAAGAAAAGTATTATATTATTAGGAGCTCTAATTCTAGGATTAGTTATTCCATTTATATGTATATATATTTATAAATTATTGAATAATAATGTAAACTCTAAAGAGGATGTTGAAGATGCAGTTGGAGCTCCAATTGCTGGACAAGTACCTAAAAGTGATATTTCTATTATCGAGCAAAATGATAATTCTAGTGTTGCTGAAGCTTTTAGAATTCTTAGAACAAACATGAATTTTTTACTTAAAAATTCAACAGATCCTCAGTCTATCTATATAACTTCTACTACAAGCGGAGAAGGTAAAACATTTATATCAACTAATTTAGCTCAAATATTAACAATGTCAGGTAAATCTGTTTTATTAATTGGAGCAGATATTAGAAGTCCTAAAGTTTTAGATTATTTAGGAATTACTGATCAATACAGACACAAATATGGTGTTACAGAATATTTGATTTCAAATGATATTAATATTAGTGATATCATCATCAAAAATCCTGCTGATTATAAATTTGATGTTATTTATTCTGGACAGGTAGCTCCAAATCCTTCAGAGCTATTGATGAACGGACGTTTTGATGATATTGTCAAATATGGAAAAGCAAACTATGATTATGTATTAATAGATACTGCCCCTGTTAGTTTAGTTACTGATACTTTATTAATTTCTGACAGTGCAGATATTACAATGTACGTTGTTCGTGCTAATTATTTAGACAAACGAATGTTGGCTATTCCTAAAGAATTATATCAAGATAACCGTCTTAAAAACATGGCAATGGTTGTTAACGATGTTGACTTTACAAAAGGATACGGATATGGGTACGGATATGGTGAAAATCATAATAAAGGAAACTCTTTCTTTAGTAAACTATTCGGTAAAAAATAAAAATAAAAGCCACTTCGAAAGAAGTGGCTTTTATTTTTATTATAATCTATCTTATTGTCTTTGCCTCACAGCTTCGTAAACACAAATCGCTGCTGCGTTACTCACATTTAGCGAATCTACAAAACCTAACATCGGAATTTTAATCAACGAATCTGAATGATCAGCCCAAAAATCAGAAAGCCCTGTTGCTTCTGTTCCTAAAATAATGGCAGATGATTTTGTAAAATCAGTTTCGTATAAATTTTTCGTTTCATCTCTCAAAAATGTGGAAACAACTTGAATTGAATGAGATTTTAAAAACTCTAAAACAGCCTCTTTACTCGCCGATGCAATTTGATTAGTAAACAATGTTCCAACCGAAGAACGAATCACATTCGGATTGAAAAAATCAACTGTTTCATCACAAACAATTACAGCATCTACTTTTGCTCCATCTCCTGTTCGTAAAACTGCACCAAGATTTCCAGGCTTTTCTACCGCTTCCAAAACAACAACCAATGCATTTTCTGGCAATTGTAAATCTGTCAATGTCGAAGATTTCGTTTTATAGACACCAATAATTCCACCTGTCGATTTTCTATACGCAAGCTTCTCAAAAACTTGTTTGGTAATTGTAAATACTTTTACTTGTCCAAAATCTATTGATTTGTTATAAATATCTTCGCAAATATAAATTTCAACCGCTTCGTAACAACCTTTTACAGCTAATTCATTTTCTTGTGTTCCTTCCACAATAAATAAACCTTGATTTTTACGTTCTCTTGATTTTTCTTGCAATTTCAGCAAGTTTTTAATCCTTGGATTTTGAAGACTTTCTATTAACATTTTGCAAAATTAATTCTTTTTCAGTCAAAAAAATATAGAATTTTCATTTAACATTTTTTATCAGTTAAAAAACTCATTTTCAATCATATTTAATTTATATTCAGTATAAACTTATATTTTTTGTACCTTTGCACCTTAAAATCAGAATTTTCGTATGACCAAAGATGGAAAAATGGAGTTGATGGCTCCTGCTGGGAATTTCGAATCGTTACAAGCGGCTTTAGATAATGGAGCTGATTCTGTATATTTCGGAGTTGAGCAGTTGAATATGCGTGCGAGAGCATCAATAAACTTTACAATGGACGATTTACCAGAAATCGTAAAACGTTGTGAGGAAAAAGGTGTGCGTTCTTACCTTACTTTAAATACAATTATATACGATCACGATTTATCTTTAATCAAAAACTTATTGGACAGAGCAAAAGAAGCTAATATTACGGCTGTTATTGCGATGGATCAATCGGTTATTGCCTATGCAAGACAAATTGGGATTGAGATTCATATTTCGACACAAATTAACGTTACGAATATCGAAACAGTAAAATTCTATGCAATGTTTGCTGATACAATGGTATTGTCGCGTGAATTGAGTTTGAAACAAGTGAAAAAGATTTGTGAACAAATTATTAAAGATGATGTTCGTGGACCAAGTGGAAATTTAGTTGAAATCGAAATTTTCGGTCATGGAGCATTGTGTATGGCTGTTTCAGGTAAATGTTACTTGAGCTTACATTCTCACAATTCTTCTGCAAATCGTGGAGCTTGTAAACAAAACTGTCGTAAAAAATATACCGTAATCGACCAAGAATCTGGTTTCGAAATCGAATTAGATAACGAATACATGATGTCGCCAAAAGACCTTTGTACAATGGAATTTTTGGACGAAGTGGTTGATGCTGGTGTAAAAGTATTGAAAATTGAAGGTCGTGGACGTGCTCCAGAATACGTTGCAACTGTAATTCGTGCGTATAGAGAAGCGATTGATTCTATTGCGGATAAAACATATTCGAAAGAAAAAGTAGATTACTGGATGGGATTATTGCAAACTGTTTATAATCGTGGTTTTTGGTCTGGATATTATTTAGGTCAAAAATTAGGAGAATGGTCTGCTGTTCCAGGTTCTATGGCAACTCAGAAAAAAGTTTACATAGGAAAAGGAGTTCATTTCTTCCCAAAACCAAGCATTGGTCAATTTGTAATTGATGCGTATGATTTGAAAGTTGGTGATTTGATTTTAGTAACAGGACCAACAACTGGAGCCAAAGAAATGGTGGTTACAGAAATGATGGTGGAAGATGTAAAATCTGATACAGCTAAAAAAGGTGATTCGATTACAATTCCGATGGAATTTAGAATTCGTCCTTCTGATAAATTATACAAATTAGTAAAAGTAGAAGAGCCAGGAACGCAACAAAATAGTGTTGAAGAAGGCGCTTATTCTCATTAAAAAATAGTTATCAATGGTCATTATTACGTTACAACGCGATAAATGCATCGGATGCAACTATTGTTATGAGTTAGCACCAGAACGATTCAGAATGTCAAAAAAAGATGGCAAATCTGTTTTATTAAAAGCAATTGATAAAAAAGGTTTCCACACGTTGAAAGATCCTGATCATTCTATCGCAGATAATTGCGAACGTGCTGCCAAAGCTTGCCCTGTAAATATAATTACAGTAAAAGAAATATAGATTAAAACATTAGCTATATAAAAAGTCCATCAAAATTTTGATGGACTTTTGCTTTATGTAAAAAATAAATCTTAATTCATTTTTCCTTCTTTCTCCAATCTCTCTAATGCTTTTTCGTGAGCAGATTTCACATCATTTTTGATCTTTTTATCTTGGGTAGATTTTCTAATCTTTTCTGCATGATAGGCCAAATCATCCAAAGTCATTTTATAACTCACATAAAACCCGCGATTATATCTTGAATACGAAGCTAATCCCCAACCAGCAATTAATTGATTCTTAATTTTTTTGGTTTGATATTCGTTCAAATAACGTTGAAGTTTTGGAGATATTTCTTCTTTTGCAATTGATTTTACAGAACCATTCATTCGGCTAAACCAATATTTATTATCCAATTTTATATATGATTTTGCACCTAAAATGCTTTTAAAAGCAAGATCTCCAAGCAATAAAACCTTCTCAAATTCAGATTTTTCATTGGTCATATAATCCCAATACATTTCAGAAGTCATTCCAACCATCGGACTTTTATCTATTGTTGCTTCATACAAATCTTTACCATTTTGATAAGCTGCTGCAACATTTTTAAACTCGATTCCAAAATCATCACAAGCCTTCTGGTAACCTGTAAAAGAACCCGAATATTTCTCGAAATTATCTATAAAAACTCTATAAATACAATAATGTGAAATATCAATCAAAACTTTTTTAGAATCATCTAAAAAACCGTTTATCAACTGTATCGGAAAGTTATAATATTCGTAGGAACTCATAATTGTTTGATTGTCTTAAATGTGGTGTTAATTCATCGACTAAGATAAGATAGTTTTTATTATTCTTAAAATGATAAGTATCAAAAAACTTCAAAATTTAATAGGTTAGATTTTTAAAGGGGTAAAACTTCAATTCCTAATTTCTTCCTAAATCTTCTTTGTCCTTTGTCTCAAAATAATAAACAAATGAAATTTTTCTTAACAATAATTACAAGCACTTTCTTAACAATTACTACGATAGCTCAGACGAAAAATGATTCAATTATCACCATTCAACCTCAACAAAAAACATTAAAACCTAAAGTTGAACATGCAGAACCTCTCTATACAGATTTGATGCGTGATTTGGGCGCACGAAAAGGAGAAGCTGAGATAAATGTAGGATTTGGAGTTGCCTCAAAAAAAGGATATAATGAATATAATGGTTTTATTGAGTATGAATGGGCTGTTGCAGATCGTTTGGGATTGGAGGTTGAAGTACCTTTTTCTTTTAATCACAAAAGCGATAATAACGATGGCTCTATTTATGTTCCGAACAATAAAATTGAAGGTTTAAAATTAGCAACTCAATATACTTTTTTAGTAAATGAAAAACAAAAAATGTCTTTGGCTGTAGCTTATGTTCATGAATTTGAGTTTAATAATTTTAAAGAATTAGGACATCAAGGTTCTGTATTTACGGGTATGAAAATGAATCCTGTTTTTATTGGAGCAAAGAATTTTAAAAATTTCAACACGTTAATCTATACAGGTCCTGTTTTTGAACATCATTATAAAGAGCAAAAAGTAGATGTTGGAGCAACTATAAATGCAAGTATGATGTATGTTTTACCAAATTCGAAAAACTTTATTGGACTTGAAAATAATATGGATATTGACCGCGATGGATTTCATTATACTTTAAGACCTCAAATTAGATTGGCTATTCAACACAATTTAATGATTGGTTTGGTTACTGGAGTTCCTATCACCAAACATACCAGAACCAACCTTGATGTGATGACACGTATTATTTGGGAACCTTAGTTTTCTTAATAAAAAAAAACTCCTTTAAAACTTTTTAAAGGAGGTCTGTGGAGCTGGCGGGATTCGAACCCGCGTCCAAACAAGCAACAAATAAGCTTTCTACATGCTTAGTTTATTATTAATTTTCGACGAAATCCTGAGAATAAACACTCTGTCATCCGCTTATCATCTAAAATCTCGAAACCTATCCGATGCACTAAGGTTTCTATTCTTACTTTCCCGTGTCCCTGTATCAAACGCCGTAAGTCAAGGCTTTTGAGGGACATTCAGCTTCTATACCTAGTATAGACGTGGCGTATTCTTACTAAAATTCAGAATTATGCAGCTAAAGCGTACTCTTCGTTGCCAGTTAAAAAGTTGAAGTGCCTGATTAAAGTGAGTACACAACCTATCACTGCATGCTTACTTACCCATTGGCCTTGCTGTCAAAACCAGTCAGCCCCATAAATAAATTGTCAATAAATAATTGACGGATGCCAAATGTACAAATTTTATACCAAATAGAATTAACTTTTTCTAAACATAATTATTGAACAAATTTGAATAAATTAGAGAAAATTCAATTCACAAAAATTTTAATAAAATGGGAAACTTAGTTAATGTACCTACATTCAAAGATCATTATGACAATTACATCAATGGTCAATTTACGCCACCTACAAACGGAAAATACTTTGATGTTGTAACACCACTTACTGGAAAAGTTTTTACAAAAGCTGCACATTCTTCGGAAGAAGATTTAGCAAAAGCGGTAGACGCTGCTCACGAAGCTTTCAAAAGTTGGAGTCAAACTTCGCCAACGCAACGAAGCATTATTTTGAATAAAATTGCAGATCGAATAGAAGAAAATTTACAAAATGTTGCAGCTGTAGAAACCTATGATAACGGAAAACCTGTTCGTGAAACATTGAATGCTGATATTCCTTTGGCAATCGATCATTTCAGATATTTTGCTTCGGTAATTCGTGCTGAGGAAGGTTCTATCAACGAATTAGATAAAGATACAGTTTCAATTATTATCCACGAGCCAATTGGTGTTGTTGCACAAATTATTCCTTGGAACTTCCCAATTTTGATGGCTGTTTGGAAATTAGCTCCTGCTTTGGCTGCTGGAAACTGTGTGGTTTTAAAACCTGCTGAATCTACTCCTATCTCGATTTTATATTTATTCGAATTAATTGGAGATTTATTACCTCCAGGAGTTGTGAACATTGTAAATGGTTTCGGTGGAGAATTAGGTCGCGCATTGGTGACAAATCCTAAAGTATCGAAAGCTGCATTTACAGGATCTACTGCTACAGGGCGTTTCGTGATGCAATATGCAACAGAAAATATTATTCCAGTTACGTTAGAATTAGGTGGAAAATCACCAAATGTATTCTTCGAATCTGTAATGGATCATGATGATGATTTCTTAGACAAAGCGATTGAAGGAGCTGTTTTATTCGCACTTAATCAAGGTGAAATTTGTACGTGTCCGTCACGATTATTGATTCAAGAATCTATTTATGATAAATTTATTGAACGTGTGGTTCAACGTGTCAATGCAATTAAAGCAGGAAATCCTCTTGATCCTGAGACAATGATTGGCGCGCAAGCTTCTCAAATTCAGTATGACAAAATTTTAAGTTATATTAAACTAGGAAAAGAAGAAGGTGCAGAAGTTTTAACTGGTGGAGATGCTAATCATTTACAAGGAGATATCGAAAATGGTTATTACATCAAACCAACATTATTTAAAGGAAATAACAAGATGCGCATTTTCCAAGAAGAGATTTTTGGACCTGTGTTAGCGGTGACAACTTTCAAAGATGAAGCAGAAGCGATTGAACTTGCTAATGACACAATTTATGGTTTAGGAGCTGGAGTTTGGACGCGTGACGCACATCAATTGTATCAAGTTCCACGCGCTATTCAGGCTGGTCGTGTTTGGGTTAATCAATATCATAGTTATCCTGCTGGAGCGCCTTTCGGAGGTTATAAACAATCTGGAATTGGACGTGAGAATCACAAAATGATGTTAGACCATTATCGTCAAACTAAAAATATGTTAGTTTCTTACAGCAAAAAGAAATTAGGTTTCTTCTAAATCAATAATTAATTAAAAATCTCAAAAAATGAAACGTGTTGATGCAACAGAAAAAGCGATTAATTTATTGAATGAATTAAAAGCAAAACATGGCAATTTAATGCTTTATCAAGCGGGAGGTTGCTGTGAAGGAACGCAACCGCAATGTTTCAGAAAAGGAGAATTTTATCTTCGATACAAAGATGTTTGCATTGGAGAAATTGATGAAGTTGAATTTTGGATTGACAAAGATTTATTCGAATATTGGAAACATGCGCATTTCGAATTAGATGTCATTGATGCAATTGGCGCTGGAGGTTTTTCGTTAGAAGTTCCGCTTGGCAAAACATTTAAAGTCAATTATCGAATATTCTCTCAAGAAGAACTTAATCAATTAGACGAAGTCAAAATCAATTTATAAAAGAAAAGCCATTTGCAATGCAAATGGCTTTTTATATATTAATAACTTGAATTAAATCTTAATTAAAATTCGTCAATTCGAGTAATTTTATGTCATCCTGAGCTTGTCGAAGGATAATAAAATTGTATCGAGAATAGAATTCTATTTTCTGAATTTTATCCTAAAACTTCAATCGCTTTGTTGATACGTGCAATCGTTTCCTCTTTTCCTAAAGTTGCCATAATTACAGGAACATCCGGTCCTTGTAACGCACCAACTAAACTAAGACGTAAAGGCATTCCGATTTTTCCAAATCCAATTTCTTGTATTGTAACAAATTCAGCCATTGCATCGTGTAAAACCTCTGAAGTAAATTCTGATGAATTTAAAACTTCAACAAATTTTCCTAAAATCTCTTTCGAATCATCTTTCCAAGCTTTTTTAGCAGCTTTTTCATCGTAAGTAGAAGGAGCTATATAAAAGAATTGACCTTGTTCGAAAATATCTTTTACAAAGTTTGCTCTTTCTTTTAACAATTCAACAACTTTTGCATCTAAAGTTGGATTTGCTTCGATTCCGTTTTCTTTTAAAACTTCTTCGAAAGATGGCAATAATTCTTCAACAGATTTTTGTTGTAAATATTGATGATTAAACCAAGTTGCTTTCTCTGGAGAAAAACGTGCACCCGATTTTGAAACTTTTTCTAATGAAAATAATTGAATCAATTCTTCCATTGTAAAAATCTCTTGATCAGTTCCAGAATTCCATCCCAATAAAGCTAACATATTCAATACTGCATCAGGGAAATAACCTTCTTGTTTGTATCCTTTTGCAATTCCTTCTTCTGTTTTCCATTCCATTGGGAAAACTGGAAATCCGTGTTTGTCTCCATCACGTTTGCTTAATTTTCCTTTTCCTTCTGGTTTCAAGATTAATGGTAAATGTGCGAAACGAGGCGCTTCCCAACCAAATGCATCATACAATAATTCGTGTAAAGCCATTGATGGTAACCATTCTTCTCCACGAATTACGTGAGAAATTCCCATCAAATGATCGTCCACAATATTAGCTAAGTGATACGTTGGCATTCCATCAGATTTAAACAAAACTTTATCATCTAAAGTTGCTGCATCAATCGTGATTTTTCCACGAATCATATCATCCAATAAAACTGTACGCGAATCATCAATTTTGAAACGAATCACATAAGGTGTTCCATTCTCAATTAAAGCTTTTGTTTCATCTTCCGTCAACGATAAAGAGTTTTTCAAATTTCCTCTTGTCGACCAGTTATAAATAAATGTTTCTTTATTTTCTTCTGCTTTTGCACGTGCAGCGTCTAATTCTTCTGCCGTATCAAACGCATAATATGCATTTCCTGAAGCTAATAATTCGTCTACATATTGTTTGTAGATTTCTTTACGCTCTGATTGACGGTAAGAACCTAAGTCTCCACCAAAACCAACACCTTCATCAGGAGTTAAGCCTAACCATTTCAACGAATCGATAATATATTGTTCAGCACCTTCCACATAACGTGTTTGGTCTGTATCCTCTATTCTTAATAAGAATTTTCCGTTATTATGTTTTGCGAAAAGATAATTGTATAACGCAGTACGGACTCCTCCGATGTGTAACGCACCTGTTGGACTTGGCGCAAATCTTACACGAACTTCTTTTGCCATTGTATCAAAATTTTTGCAAATTTAAGTCGTTCAATTCTATAATAGATATTTATTTTAAATAATATTCTATTTTTTATCTTCGTGAAAGCAAAATTCAACAAAATAAAACCACATAAAAATGAAATTATATTCAATAGAAACAGGAAATTTTAAATTAGATGGCGGCGCAATGTTCGGTATTGTACCAAAATCGATTTGGAATAAAACCAATCCTGCTGATGATAGAAATTTAATCGATCTTGCAATGAGATGTCTATTAATCGAAGATGGCGAACGATTAATATTAATTGATACCGGAATCGGAACTAAACAAGATGCAAAATTCTTTGGGTTTTATTATTTGTGGGGCGATGCTACTTTGGATAATTCTCTAGCCAAACATGGATTTCATCGCGATGATATTACAGATGTTTTCTTGACGCATTTACATTTTGATCATTGTGGTGGCGCAATTCAATATAACAAAGAGAAAGATTATTTAGAAGCTTCATTCAAAAACGCAAAATTTTGGTCAAATGCGAATCATTGGGATTGGGCTGTAAATCCAAATCCTCGCGAAAAAGCATCTTTCCTGAAAGAAAATATTTTACCTCTACAAGAAAGTGGACAACTTAATTTGATTGATTTACCTCAAAATGGAGCAATTATAGAAAATTCTCCACTTGGTTTTGATATTTTATTTGTAGATGGACATACCGAAAAACAAATGTTGCCAATTATTACCTATAAAGGCAAAAAAATAGTTTATATCGCAGATTTAATCCCAACTGTAGGACATATTCCGCTAATTTATGTGATTGGGTTTGATACACGACCTTTAATAACAGTTGAAGAAAAAGGAACGTTTTTACAAAAAGCAGTCGAAAATGAATATATTTTGTTTTTTGAACACGATCATGTCAACGAATTAGCTACGTTAAAATTAACAGAAAAAGGTATTAGATTAGACCAAACCTATTCATTTTCAGAAATTTTTGATTCAATTTAAAATCAATTTCATAACCGAAATGATTTCACAAATTCAGAAAAATATTTTCATACCTTTGTGTTGTCATTTAAAAAAATTATAGAAGCATGGGATGTGGATCTTGTGGAACTTCTAATGGCCTTCCGAAAGGATGTAACAATAATGGTGCTTGTGGCACTGATGGTTGTGGAAAATTATCAGTTTTTGATTGGTTATCGAATATGCAACTTCCAAATGGACAAGAAAAGTTCAATTTTGTAGAAGTTCGTTTCAAAAACGATCGAAAGTTTTATTATAAAAACGAAAACAACATATCTCTAAATATTGGCGATGTAATCGCTGTTGAAGGAACACCTGGTCATGATATCGGGGTTGTTACACTTACGGGTGAGCTTGTTAGAATCCAGATGAAAAAAAAGAATCTTTCGTGGACTGCGGAAGATGTCAAGAAGGTTTATCGCAAAGCGAACCAAAAAGATATAGAAACTTGGGTAGAGTTTCGTGATAGAGAAAAACAAACAATGGTTGATTCTCGAATTATGGCGAAAAACCTTAATTTGGAAATGAAAATTTGTGATGTTGAGTACCAAGGAGATGGGGCGAAAGTTACATTTTATTATACAGCAGAAGGACGTGTCGATTTTCGTCAATTAATCAAAGAATACGCAGGTAAATTTGGCGTAAGAATTGAGATGAAACAAATCGGATATCGTCAAGAAGCAGCAAAAGTTGGAGGAATTGGATCTTGTGGACGCGAATTATGTTGTTCGACTTGGTTAACAGATTTCCGCTCTGTGAGCACTGCTGCGGCACGTTATCAACAATTGTCAATTAACTCGCAAAAGTTAGCTGGACAATGTGGTAAATTAAAATGTTGTTTAAATTTTGAATTAGATTCATATTTAGATGCATTAAATAGTTTTCCGTCGATAGAAAGCCGTTTCGAGACTGAAAAAGGTTGGGCACATTGTGTTAAAATAGACGTTTTCAAGAAAGAAATGTGGTTTGCTTATGACAAAGGAGGAATTGTTTGGTACAAATTTTCGGTAGACGATATTCAAGAATTTTTAGCAATTACTGCAAAAGGTCAAAAAACTGAACCTTTAGAAGATTTAGCTAAAAATGTAGAAGAATCGAAACCAGATTTTACAGATGTAATTGGAGAAGATTCTTTAGAACGTTTTGAACGTAAAGAAAAGCAAAACAAAAAACGTAAAAGAATTAAGAATAATCAAAATTCTGGAAACGAAAAAGTTGCGACGAATGCTAATAATCTAAAACCTCAGAAGGCAAAACAAAAACAGCCTAACGAAGCGAAAGATAAGGCGAATCGTCTTGAAAATAAACAAGGAAAGAATCCAAATCAGTCTAAAAAGAATAATCAAAGTAGACCGAACAAAAATTCGAATCCTAATCAGAATCAGCAACAACAAAATCAGCCAAAAGAGAAGCAACAGCCAACTCAGGCGAAAGAGCAACAAGCTCAACCAAATACTGATCAGCAAAAGCCGCAAGGAAATAATCGCAATCGCAATCAACAAAAGCGAAAACCGAATAATCCGAGCAATAATAGCCAACAAAATAATCAAACAAATCAGGCTAATCAGTCAACTCAACAACCAAAAAAACAACCTCAGCAAAATAATCAAAATGCTGAGCAAAAACCGAAAACTAAGGACGAGAATCAAGCAAATAATTCTCAACCGAAACCAAATAAATCGAAGAATCGAAATAAAAAAAGATTTAATCGTGGGCCAAAACCAGATGATACGCAACAGTAGTTTGCTTTTTATTTTAGTCTTTTTATTGTTTAGTTGCGAGGCTAAACATTATTATCAAGACACAAAAGATGTGAAAGACGAATGGAAGAGTAATCAGCCTCAAACCTTTACGTTTGATGTAAAAGATCCTAAACCTTCGGCTGTTAACATTGGATTTGTGTTAAGAAATAATACGTCGTATGAATATAGTAACTTATATTTGTTCACGAAATTCATCGATCCTAAAGGAAATGAAATGATTGATACCTTACAGTATTACATTGCAAATCCTGATGGAAGCTGGATTGGTAAAGGAATGACAACAAAAGAAATGATGTTGGTTTATCGCGAAAATTTACCAATAAAAGACTCTGGTCGCTATCAACTAAAAGTTTGGCAAGGTATGCGAACAAAGAATTTGAAAGGAATCGAAGACATTAGTTTGATTGTTGATAAAGCTGAATAATACAGAATGGAAAACAATAAAAATCCTAAAACAAGCACAACTTCTAAAGCAAAAAAGAAGTTCAATAGCTTTTCATTAGCCAAAAAAATAATCGTTACCATTTGGGTACTGTTTTTTTGTGCCGTATTAGGAATTTTCGGAATCTTTTGGGCGACATCTAACGGATGGTTAGGTGAAATTCCCAATGTACGTGATTTAGAAAATCCTGATATTTATGTTTCATCAGAAATTATTTCTTCTGATGGTGTTTTGTTAGATCGTTTCGAAGCAGAACGCAGAACACCAGTCGATTACAAAGATTTACCACCACATTTAGTTGATGCATTGTTAGCAAAAGAGGACGTTCGTTTCTTTGATCATTCAGGTGTAGATATTAAAGCTGCTTTCCGTGCTATATCTTCAGGAGGTGATTCAGGAGGTGGATCTACAATTACACAGCAGTTAGCAAAACAGTTGTACACAAAAGATCCTTCTTCTAATAAAGTGAAACGTGGTTTACAAAAACTAAAAGAATGGGTAACATCTGTTCAATTAGAAAAATTGTATACAAAAGAAGAAATCATTGCGATGTACTTCAATAAGTTTGACTTTATCTATGGTGCAAAAGGTATTGAATCTGCTTCTAAAGTTTATTTCAACAAAACAACAAAAGAATTAAACTTAGATGAAGCTGCAACATTGGTTTCAATGTTTCAAAATCCTGTAAAATTCAACCCTGTAAAAAATCCTGCATTATCTACAGAAAAAAGAAATCTTGTATTAGATCAAATGATGAAATACAACAAAATTTCTCAAGCTGAAGGGGAAGCTGCAAAAGCTACACCATTGGTTACAGATAAACAAGATATTATGCAGCATGATGAATCACATTCAGCATATTTCAAATCTGCTTTGAGAAAGGAAATTCAACAATGGATGGTTGATTATGAGAAAGAAACAGGAAAATCATATAACCTTGAAAAAGATGGTTTAAAAATCTATGTAACGTTAGACTCAAGAATGCAAAATTTAGCTGAAGAAGCGGTTAAAAAACAATTAAAAGTTTTACAAGATCAATTCTTTGGAGAGCAACGCGGACGTAGTTTAGCACCATTTTATAATATTTCTGCTGCAAAAAGAACGCAAATCTTTAAGCAAGCAATGGCTCGTACAGATTTGTACAAAAAGATGAAAGCCGAAGGAAAATCTGAAGCTGAAATCGAAACTGTTTTCAATACACCTCGCGACTCTGTTCAGTTCTTTACATGGAACGGAATTCAGTACAAAAAAGGGAAAACATTGATGGATTCAATCGAATATCACAAACATATTTTACAAGCTGGTTTGATGTCAATGGATCCAAAAGATGGAACAATCAAAGCTTGGGTTGGAGGAATCGATTGGAATTATTTCAAATTTGACCACGTAAAACAAGCACGTCGTCAGGTAGGTTCTACGTTCAAACCGTTTGTTTATGCAACAGCGATTAATCAATTAGGATTAACACCTTGTCATACTGTTTCTAATGAGAGAATTCCAGGAAATTGGTCTCCTCGAAATGCTAATGGTAAATATGGTGGATCTCAAGATTTAAGAACTGCATTAGCTTATTCAACAAATATTGTCGCTGCTCGTTTGATTATGCAAACAGGTACAGAACCTGTAATTCAAATGGCTCGTGACCTTGGAGTTGAATCTCCTATCGTGAAAGACCCTACAATTGCATTAGGTTCTGCCGATTTATCTTTGTATGAAATGGTTGGTGCGATGAGTGCTTTTGCAAATGGTGGTATTTACATTAAACCGCAATTAATCTTAAGAATAGAAGATAAACAAGGAAAAGTTATCAAAGATTATACACCTCAAACACGAGAAGTTGTTAATGAAAACGTAGCGTACACTATGATTGATTTGATGAAAGGTGTTGTAGAAAGAGGTTCTGGTTCGCGTCTTAGAAATAGATATAACATCACAGCAGAAGTTGCTGGTAAAACAGGTACAACAAACGAAAACTCTGATGGTTGGTTTATGGGATTAACACCAAATTTAGTTACTGGAGTTTGGGTTGGTGCAGAAGACCGATTTGCTCACTTTGCAAGTACAGCCACAGGACAAGGAGCCAATACAGCTTTACCTATTTGGGCTTATTATATGCAAGGCGTTTACAAAGAAGGAGGAAAGTTTGGCGTAACAGCTGGAGATAAATTTGACAAACCTAAGGACATTGAAAAACACTGGGATTGTTCGAATACATACGGATTCCATCAATATGATGAAATGTATGATCCAGGTCCAATTATCGAAGGAAGCGGTAGTGAAAGCGTAGGCGAAAACTATGAAGTTCCTGAAGAAGAAGGTCAATAATTAAATTGATATAAACAAAATAGCCACTCAAAATTGAGTGGCTATTTTTATGAATTATAATTCTTCTTTTTCCTCTTCGTTATCAAACTGATTGTTGTACGCTTCACGTTCTTGTGCCAATTTCTTTTCGCGTTGTTTTTTCTTAAAATCTCGAATCGTCATATACGTTAACAACACAACAAGCGCTGCAACCAAAAAATAATTAGCATACGTAAATAAATTCGTAATTGTATCCGTTACCACCTCATCTGGCGTTACAACAGCTTTTTCTTCCATAGGAAATATTTTTATTATTGATAGAATTCTTTCGGATATTCTACCATTCCATTCACATTTTTCAGCGCATCTTCCACCAACTCAATTGCCATACAATTTTCATCTGGAACATCAAAAGGTAACTGAATATCAAAGTCAGATGCTTTTCTGTAACCAAATTTAGGATAATAAGTTGGATGTCCTAATAAAATAATCGATTCAAAACCTAATTCTCTCGCTTTCTTGTGCGCAAATTCTATTAAATGACCACCAATTCCATTTCCTTGATAATTTGGTAAAACTGCCACAGGAGCAAGCGCTAAAGAATCGTAAGAAAAATCTGAATGATTAATTTTAATCTTTGTCAATAAAATATAGCCAACAATCATTTCGTTCATTTCAAAAACAATAGACAAATCAGGAACAAAACTATCAGAATTTCGTAATCGTTCTACTAAAAACTGCTCACGATGATCACTATATTCTTCATTTTCAAAAGCCTTTTCAATCAATTCAAAAACCTGATTATAATCTTTTTCCTCCTCTTTCCTAATATTCATTCCTTCATCAATTGATTAACCTTATAAAATTAGAAAAAGGTTTTAACAAAACAAACAACAAATCGTATCTTTGTCGCTTATAGATTTTAAGCAAATGAGTCAACCAAAAAGATATACAATTACAGCGGCTTTACCTTATGCTAACGGACCATTGCACATTGGTCACATGGCAGGTGTTTACGTTCCTTCTGATATTTATGCGCGTTTTTTACGAAGAAAAGGAAAAGATGTAGCATTTATTGGAGGTTCTGACGAACATGGTATTCCAATTACAATTCGTGCCAAAAAAGAAGGCGTTACGCCACAAGATATTGTTGATCGTTACCACGAAAATATTAAAAATACATTGGCTAATTTTGGTGTGACGTTCGATATTTATTCTCGTACAACATCAGATAAACACAGAGAAGTTGCTCAAGATTTCTTCAAAACGTTATATGATAACAACAAGTTTACAGAAGATGTTACGGAACAATTTTACGATGAAGATGCGCACGAATTTTTAGCGGATCGATACATTCGTGGTGAATGTCCGAAATGTGGAAACCCTGATGCTTATGGCGATCAATGTGAAAAATGTGGCTCAACATTAAGCCCAGAAGAATTGATTAATCCTCGTTCTGCTTTATCTGGAAATACGCCAATCAGAAAAGAAACTAAAAACTGGTATTTGCCATTGGATCAATACCAAGATTTCTTATCAAAATGGATTTTAGAAGGTCACAAAAATGATTGGAAATCGAGTGTTTATGGTCAAGTAAAATCTTGGTTAGACGATGGTTTGAAACCTCGTGCAATGACACGCGATTTGAACTGGGGAATTCCTGTTCCTGTTGATGGAGCTGAAGGAAAAGTAATGTATGTTTGGTTTGATGCGCCGATCGGTTATATTTCTTTCACACAAGAATGGGCAGAGAAAAACGGTAAAAATTGGAAAGATTATTGGCAAAACGAAGAAACGAAATTGGTTCATTTCATCGGAAAAGATAATATCGTTTTCCACTGTATCATTTTCCCAACAATGATGAAAGCGCATGGCGATTACATTATGCCAGACAATGTTCCTGCAAACGAATTCTTGAATTTAGAAGATGATAAAATCTCAACTTCTCGTAATTGGGCAGTTTGGGCACACGAATATTTAGAAGATTTCCCGAATCAACAAGATACATTGCGTTATGTGTTGACGGCAAATATGCCTGAAAATAAAGACAATAACTTTACGTGGAAAGATTTCCAAACGAAGAATAATTCTGAATTAGTTGGAATTTTAGGAAACTTTATCAACCGTGTAATGGTGCTTTCTCACAAATATTACGAAGGAATTGTTCCTTCAAAAACAATTGAATTTGAAGAATTAACTGAAATCAAATATTTTGCAAAGCGCATAGGTGATCATTTAGAAAAATATGAATTCCGTGCTGCATTAACAGAATACATGAATTTAGCTCGTCTTGGAAATCAATTTTTACAAGCACAAGAACCTTGGAAAAAAGGTGATGATCCAGAAGCTGTAAAAGGAATTATGTATGCTGCGACGCAAATTGCTGCTGCATTAGGACAATTGGGAGAACCATTTATTCCATTCGCTTCTGAAAAAATGTTGGCTATGATGAATGTAGAAAAAATGAGTTGGGATGATTTAGAATCAACAGACGAATTTGTAAAAGCTGGACATCAATTAGGACAATCTGAATTAATTTTTGCAAAAATTGAGGACGAAGCTATCGAAGCACAAATCAATAAATTAAACGAAAGTAAAGTCAAAAATAATATGACAAATCCAAACGCAGAACCTCAAAAAGAATTGATTTCTTTTGATGATTTCCAAAAAATGGATATCCGTATCGGAACTATTTTAGAAGCGAAAAAAGTTGAAAAAGCAGACAAATTATTCGAACTAAAAGTGGATACAGGAATGGACGTTCGTACAATTGTTTCTGGTATTGCAGAACATTTTACGTTAGAAGAAATTGTTGGAAAACAAGCAATGGTTTTAGCAAATTTAGCGCCTCGTAAAATTCGTGGAATCGAATCGAACGGAATGTTATTATTCGCTGATAAAGCAGACGGAAAATTAACATTTGTAAATCCAGAAGCTGAAACGCCAAACGGTGTTCAGGTTGGATAGACTTAGATTTTAGATATAAGTATTAAGATATTAGAAAGCCACTTCGATGAAGTGGCTTTTTATGTTTAATAATATAATTTTATTTCTAAGGATATTCTGGAAAAGTAAACGAATCGCCTTGATTTGGCTTATTTTTTCGTTGAGTTGGATTATCTTCTTTTGTTATTTGATGCTCATTCAGTTCATGTGCTGCGGTAAACGAAGTAACCATTGTATTCAGCATTTCCGAAGCGGCAGTTGGTGAATTTGGCAACAAAACTAATTTACTTCCAGATTTTTCTCCAATCGCTTGCAATGTATCATAATGTTGCGTCACCACAATTAGCGCAGAAGCTTCTTGTGACGTAATTCCTGCTCCATTCAAAACATCTACAGATTCCAATAAACCTTTTGCAATTTCACGACGTTGATCTGCAATACCTTGTCCTTGCAAACGTTTCGATTCTGCCTCTGCTCTTGCTTTTTCTACAATCAAAATACGTGCAGCATCACCTTCATATTGCGCCGCTAATTTTTCACGTTCGGCAGCATTAATACGATTCATCGCATGTTTTACTTGCTCATCTGGATCAATATCGGTTACCAAAGTTTTGACAATTTCGTAACCATATGAATTCATTGCTTCTTGCAATTCACTTTTTACAGCAACCGCAATATCATCTTTCTTCTCAAAAACATCATCTAAACGAAGTTTTGGAACCTCAGCTCGGACAACGTCAAAAACGAAAGAAGTTATTTGCGTATAAGGATTATCTAATTTGTAAAATGCATCATAAACTTGAGTTTTGATGACTTGATATTGAACAGAGACTTTCAATCGAACAAATACATCATCTTTTGTCTTCGTTTCGACAACAACGTCTAATTGTTGAATTTTAAGAGACATTTTTCCAGCAATTCTGTCTACAATCGGAATTTTGAATTGTAATCCTGGATTACGAATACTATTAAATTTCCCGAAACGCTCGATTACAACTGCAGTTTGTTGTTTTACTGTAAAGACGAATAAAAAAAGGAAAATAATTCCAAGAAAAACGATCACGCCTAAATATCCCATAAGTTTTAGTGTTTTGAATTTGTTGGATTAAGATACAAAAAAAATTAGGAATGTTAAGTTATAACATTCCTAATTCGAATTTTGCTTCTTCGCTCATCATATCTCTATCCCAAGGAGGATCGAACGTAATTTCTACGTAACATTTCGTTACATATTCTATCTCTTCAACGCGCTGTTCTACTTCTAGAGGTAAACTTTCAGCCACGGGACAGTTTGGAGATGTAAGGGTCATGGTAACTTTTACTTCACCATCTGCATTCACCTGTGCATCGTAAACCAATCCCAATTCATATATATCAACTGGAATCTCAGGATCGTAAACTGTTTTGAATTTTTCAACCAATTTTTCTCCAATCGAATCTAATTGTTGTTCTGTTAATGCCATTGTTATCAACTGTTATTGTTCTGCAAATGTACAAATAGTTTAGCTTACGTGGAATTTTTCTAAATAACTATTTTTAATGACTTAAAATAAAATAGTTATAATAGAAGAAAATCGCTTCTTTGGAGAACCCAAAAAAGCGATTTACAAACACGAAGAACTTTTTTATAAGAAAAGTTTAATCATTTAAATTATAATTAATACAATTATTAAATTTTACTTTAAATGTTTTTATACAACTACCATTAGTATAAATTAAATTTCCTTCCACGGAAGTCCAATTTGTTCCAAGTAAATTTGAGCTTATACCAAATTTTGCAGACCTAAATCCTTTCTTTACTACTATTTTAGGGTTATCAGTAGACCAAACACCTAAATCGTCATTACCATAATCTCCCATCAATATTGTATTATAAAAACCTATATCTCCAAAAGCATCAAAAGCACACACTTCCTTTGCTGTAACTATTTTAAATTTACATCCTGTATTTGGATATAAATATTTTACAGAAAAAATATCCCAATTTGAGAAACCTTTCCACGAATTTAACGCAGTACCTCCATTCATAACCGAGTTAGAATCTGAAGTTGGTGATCCTGGAATTTGATTAGCTCCCACAGAGCCTGCCCCTTCTCCCGATGAGTACCAATTAGTATGTCTAAATCCTATACAATGTCCTAATTCATGAACTAAATTATATATTTTTTGACTTTCTGAAACTTGATAATTATTGTTAAAATTAGTATTAACTAGAATCTCATTATAAGCTTTTCCAGTATTTGTAGGGAATCCTGCTGCTGCAATTGTTAAATTTGGTAAACTTCCTCCATCTGCTTTCACAATTATATCATAATCACCAAAACCTGTTTGATCACTTACAAAAGTAATACCACTACCAGCAGAATTCCATTTCACTAAAGCTTCGTCAAAAGCAGAGTACCAAGACATTAGCGAATTGTCTAACCTTACTCTAATAACTCTATTATCACCTGAACTTACTAAGTTGTGTGTGTTCGCTTGTTTTGCATTTGTTTTTTTATAATCTTCTATATTTTTGGAAAACAAAATATCATCTTCAACAAGATAATAGTCTTTTAATTCTTTAATATCATCTAAGTTATGACCCTGTTCTATAATTTGATTGACAACATCATTAATCACTAATTTTTCTTGAGAATTATCGTTTATTAGAGAGTCTTCGTCAGAACAACTATTTGTAATAAAAATAGTCATCAAAAAAAGTGTAAATAGTTTTTTCATAAATAGTTTTTTTAAAAGTTGATTATACAAAATGAGATTCTCTAAAATTTAGAGAATCTCATATAGATTTTTATTTTAATCCTGTCCAAGTAGCCCATGCTGGGATAGCTGCTCCTGCTCCTGCTCCTGTTACATTAGTTCCTAATTTGAAACCTGCTAGTAAATTAGATTCTGATGTTACATTAGATATTTTTACATTAGTTAATGGATTAGCTGTAAAATAAGCTTGAGATTCTGCTCCATTAAAGTTAATTCCTAAACCAGATCCGCTAACAGTACCTTTGAAATTCTCTATATATAAATTATCAATTGTTCCTTTTGTACCACGTCTTAACATCACACCTGCTTCACTGGTTACAGTTGCAAGATTACGTCCAATTAAAGTAACATTTTTAAGTGTTGGATTAGATATTGGTTCTAAAGTTGGAGTTGTTGAGTTATTATCTGCCTCAATTCCACGACTATCAGATGAAAAAGCTGTTGCAGTAGATTGATTAGCATATAAATTAGTTACCTTTCCATTCCATCCTTCAGTCCAATCAAATGAATCATCTTGGTTACCAATTGAGATTAAATTTTCAGCATTTACTGATCCTCCAAACCATTCAAATCCATCATCAGACCCTTGGTAAGTTAAGATATTGTTGACAGTAGTACCATTTCCTACTGCATAGAAAGTCATTCCATTATACTCTGCATCTGGATTGATTAATGCTCCAGCATACTCAATTCTTATGTATGAATAAACTCCTGAATTATCTGCAGGATTATCTCCTCCATAAGTTAATCCAGTTACCTCAGCTTGTACATTTTTACCTAGGTTAGTAATTGCATTACCACAAATAACTATTCCTCCCCAATCACCAGCTTGTGGATTTGATTTTCCAGAAGTCATAACAATTGGTTTTGCAGCTGTACCTTGAGCGTTGATTTTACCTCCTTGTTTAACAGCTAAATATGATGCTACTTTAGCATCTGAACCTGCATAACTTATTAATTTCGTTCCTGCTGGAATAGTTAATGTAACTCCCTTGTCTACAATAACTCCTTCTTTAATAGTATATACAGTATTTGCATTTAAAGTTCTATCTGCAGTAATAGTTCCTGAAAGAACTTCTTCTTTATTTGGTTCAATTTCTCCTCCATCATTGTTGTCATCATTATTAGAACAACTTGTTAAATATGTTAACGAAAGAATAGCTGTTAAGCTTAAGATTAATTTTTTCATTGTGTATGTTTTTATGTTTGTAATTCTGTTATTTAAAAATTTTATATTTTACTCCTAGACTAACGTCTAAACCTTTTCTGAAATTTCTAGTATCAATTTCTCCTTGTTGATTATCTTGTATTCTTCTTATTTTAGAATTTAATAGATTATCCACTGACAATTTCATTTCCCAACGATCACCAATTTCTGCTCTGGAAATAAAGTTTAGTGTTACCACTCCTTTTTCTATTATATTTCCTCTTTCAAAAGATCCTAATGAATAAACTCGATCATGGAAATAATTTCCAATTAATGTAAACGATGGTTTAAAGTTGCCTTTCAATACTTTATATGATAAATCTGCATTTAAAAGTAAAGGAGACGCCCCTTGCAGCTTGTCTTCTTTCTCATTGAAGTTTACACTTAAAGTATTCTTTGTGTCTTCTGCAACTTTATCAGAATCCAACTTTTGTTTACTATACATTACTGTTGCATTGAAACCTGCGGAAAGTTCACTATGTCCTACATTTTTAATAAGATTTTTTCTCACTTCTAATTCAGCTCCAAATACGTATGCATTTTCACCTGCATTAACAAATGTATTATCATTTAATGCTGAGTTTAACAATACTTGTGAAATAGGATTTTGAATAAATTTACCAAATGCACCAAAAGATAATATCTCATTAGATGATGGAAATAACTCCCATTTTATATCAAGATTATAGTTATCTGATGAATTAAGGAAAGGATTACCTACAGAGTTTTCTCCAATACCTTCATATCTAAAAGGTGCTTTTTCTTTAAACTGTGGTAAAGTATATGTTTTACTCGCCGAAAGTCGTAGGTTCTGACGAGAATCAAGGCTATATTTTATATTAAGTGCTGGTAAAATGAATGTTTTATCAATATCTGCATCACTAAATTTTACTCCAGACATCGGGTAATTTGTATCCCATTCTATCTCTTGTAAAACCTTATCCACACGTACTCCTAAAGAATATGTAAAATTATCATTTATAGTTTGTTCAAAATTAGCGAAACCAGAATGTACAGTTAAATCTCCATTATAAGTATAAGGAACTAAACTTTCCATACGCTGTGTATTAATAAAGAAGGTACCTGGAATATAAGGTGATGAAGCTTGATTATCTCCATTTAAGAAATCATCTAATTTATTTGGATTAACTTTTACATCACCAGAGATTCTGAAGTTAAATTGGTTAGACTCAAAATCTCTTGATTTCTTTCTTCCATTATAACCAATTGTTAATTTACCATTATAATCATTCTCAGCATTTTTGAACAATTTATAAGATAAAATTGCTTTGCCTGCATATTCTGTTTCATCAATATACTGAAAGTATCTATTATTTGTAGTTGGAGAACCTGTATTAAAAGCATAATTATCTCCATCATTATGGATAAGATTATTCGTAATACGATCTGGCATATCCGAATGAACAAGATTGTAAGAAGCTCCCCAATCAATATCTAATCTATCTGATAATTGGTGTTTTCCTAATAATTGTCCAATTAATAATAAATTTTGTTCTGTTAAAGTTTGACGTGTAAATTCGTATCTATTGTCTTGAGGTAAATATGAATCATACTCATTTACTGAACTTTTTGATCCGTTAACCATTATTCCATTAGCAAAAAGTTGATGTTTAGGATTAATCTTATAATTAACATTCAACATTCCTGTTGTTTTAGTTGAATATTCGTATTTCTTAACCTTGAAATAATCAACTTCGATATTATCATTTGTAGTCCCAACAACTCTTTGAAAACCATCTTCATACGTATAGGAGTTACTAAAACTAGCTGTTCCAAAAACATTTAGTTTTCCTTGAGAACCTACATTAAATGATTTTCCTCCTGTCAAACCATAATCTTGATTAACAGGAAAGGCACTTTTATCTGGGCTCCAACGAGAAACAAATTGATAAGATTTGATAGATGTTGGCAAATTATTTCTGTTAAATCCGTAATATTTCAAATTATTTGCAACTTTGAAAGTTCTATCAACAGCTCGCATACTAACTCCACTTCCAAATTCTATATCTAAGAACCCTTTTCCTTCGTATAATTTTGATGAAATATCGACATTAGCACCTCCTATATCCCCATATAAATCAACATTATATACTTTATTTACCCCTACAGATTGAATAATATCAGAACCAAATAAATCTAATGAAATATTTTTGTTCTCAGGTTCATTAGATGGTAGTGGTAAACCATTTAACATCGTACTATTATATCTATCTCCAAGCCCGCGAACAAAAACACCTCCTTTTCCTTCTGATTTAGAGATTCCTGTTACCTGTTGAATTGCACTTTCCGCATTCGATAAACCTTTTCTTGAAAGTTCTTGCGATCCAACATTTTGTACAATTGTTACAGATTTTTTTTGAACGTTTAACAAACTAGCCTCTGATGACTTTATTTTATTTGCTGTTACTACAGCTGTTTCTAAATCAATTTTTCCATCCTTAAAATCTTCTGGTTTCAAATACATGTTTAATGTATTCGAATCTGATAAATTTTGAGAAACAGATTGATATCCATCTACTTTAATATCCAATTGATAAGTATCATCCGGAATAGAAATTTCGTAGTGACCTTTCTCGTCTGTTTTTGCTTGAATATTTAATCCTTCAACCACAAAAGTTTTTTCAGAAAGTGGTTGGTTTGTTTTTTGATCAAATAAAGTTCCTTCTAACTTAATATTAGTTTGTGCAAAAAGTGCTGCCGAACCTAATAATAAAAGTAAAGTTAAATTGCGTTTCATTGAAATTGTATAATTCGTGTTTGTTTGATGGCAAAGTTGCTGCAATCCAATGAAAAAGATTTTTAGAAATTGTAAAGATTTTGTTAGGTAATTGTTATGAAATTATCGTAACTTTAAATGAATGTTAAGAAATGTTTTTACCTAATTTCTCCTAAAATTTAAGCTTAATTTTACATCGACTAATTTTATTTAGTTATTACAAACAATTATGAAGAACATTAAAATTTTATTAGTTGACGACGAACCAGATATCTTAGAATTTATTGGTTACAACTTAAAAAAAGAAGGTTTTGAAATAGAAACAGCTCAAAACGGAATTGAAGGACTTAAACAAGCTAAAATTTTTCGCCCAGATTTAATTCTATTAGATGTTATGATGCCGCAAATGGATGGAATGGAAATGTGTGCGGAATTAAGAAAGTTAGATTCTTTCAAGGATACTTTAGTTGTTTTTCTTTCTGCTCGAGCTGAAGACTTTTCACAATTAGCAGGATATGAGGCAGGAGCGAATGATTACATTTTGAAACCAATAAAACCAAAAGTTTTGATTAGTAAACTAAATGCTTTATTGAAATTAAAACAACCAAACGAAGCTCCTAAAGATGAATTCATTAAACTAAATAATTTTGAAATTAACCGCGAAACTTATAAAGTAAATTACCAAGGACAAGACTTTTTGTTACCTCGAAAAGAATTTGAATTGATTGCTTTATTAGCTTCAAATCCAGAACGTGTTTTCAAACGTGAAGAAATTTTGGAGAAAGTTTGGGGAAATGAAGTTGTAGTTGGCGGACGTACAATTGACGTACATATGCGCAAATTACGCGAAAAATTTGGGAACGATCGTTTCTCTACAATCAAAGGAATTGGATACAAAATAAATGACTAAAAGCTCGTAATGGCTTCAACTTTCAAAGTTCAAAACATCTTTCTATTTGCCTTTCTCAGTACATTATTCTTGGCTTTAGGATTTGTTTTGTTCTCTTTTTTATGGTTTGGAAATATTGATTTTATTCTCCAAGAAAAACTATTTTTCATTAGTTTAATGCTTCTTTTATTGATTGGATTATCAATATTTTATTGGTTTTCTTTAAAAAATCAACGAAGAAAAGATTTTACTGAAATCTCGAAAAATATTCCACAATTTCAATCCAGCACAATGGATTTTGAAGAACTTTCTCAAAAAATTTCTACAATTACAGAAGATCAATCCAAAGAAATTGATGTTTTGAATGAGAGAGAAAATTACAGAAGAGATTTTCTTGGAAATATTTCGCATGAATTAAAAACGCCCCTTTTTTCAGTTCAGGGATATTTATTAACCTTGATTGAAGGTGGAGTTGAAGATGAATCTATTCGCGATAAATACTTAAACCGAATCAATAAATCGGTTGATCGATTGATTTATTTGGTCAAAGATTTGGACATGATTGCAGAGCTTGAACGTGGACGAATCAATATCGAATTTTCAGTTTTCAACTTGACGGCGCTTGTACAAGACGTTATTGATTTATTAGAAATTAAAGCTGAAAAAAATAACATCAAAATTTCTCTAAATTATCCTATTCATCAACCAATAAAAGTTGTAGGTGATATTCAGAAAATTCAACAGGTTTTAATCAATTTGATCGTAAACGCCATCAATTATTCTAATCCAAATACAGAAATTGACATCGATTTTGAAGAATATGATGATAAAATTCAAATCTCAATAAAAGATCAAGGCGTTGGGATAAAACAAGAAGACATTGACCGAATTTTCGAACGTTTTTATCGAATTGATAAATCTCGAAATCGTAACAATGGTGGATCTGGATTAGGTTTGGCAATTGTAAAACATATTTTAGAAGCTCATAAACAGAAAATTTATGTGACAAGTAAAATAGGAAAAGGCTCTACTTTTTCGTTCTATTTACAGAAAGCTTAATACTATTCTCGCTTCGTAAACTTCAAGGTAATGTTGTGTTTAAAAACTTTCAACGTGTCGTTTTTTGCCTCTTTCCACAAAAAATAAGGAGGTTTCAAATTCAATACATTTCCTTTTACAGCCAATGAATCCTCAAAAAGTTCAGCATAAAGAACTGTATCTTTTTTTAAGAATGCTTTGTCTTTATAATCAATCAAATAATAATCACTTCTGACATAAATAGGATCTTTGACACGAAGTGTTGAATCCTTTTTATCAAAATTCCATTTGATATTAATAGGATTAAAACCATCTTCGTACCCCACAAAAATACGTGTTGTATTTACAATATGACGAACAGAAAAAATAAGGACAGTAAAAAAAATAAGGATACCGATATAATATAATATCAATTCTTTTTTCATGGATTTGGTTTAGTTGTTGATTGTTAATGTACAAATATCGCCATTCTATCCTAAAAGATACATAAAAAATGTAAATTTGCATAAATTTAATTTTAATATAACTTCCAATAATGCAATATAATCCGAATGAAATCGAACCAAAATGGCAAAAATTTTGGATTGAAGACAAGACGTTCAAAGCTGAAAATCAATCAGAAAAACCTAAATTTTACGTATTAGATATGTTTCCTTATCCTTCTGGAGCAGGATTACACGTAGGTCATCCACTTGGATACATTGCGTCTGATATATATTCTCGATACAAAAAATTAAAGGGTTTCAACGTTTTACACCCAATGGGTTACGATTCTTTTGGTTTGCCTGCGGAACAATATGCTATCCAAACTGGTCAACATCCTGCGATTACAACAACAACGAATATCGAAGGTGGTGTTGATAAACAAGGAAATGTGATTGCTGGTTACGAGAACCAAATGAAAAAAATTGGTTTGGGATACGATTGGGATCGTGAAATCAGAACTTCAGAACCTGAATATTATAAATGGACACAATGGATTTTCAATCAATTATTTGATTCATATTATGATAATTCAACCGATAAAGCTGAATCCATTTCAAAATTAGTTGAAACATTCAAAACTGAAGGTAATGCAAATGTAAATGCTGTGGCAGATGATGATATTGAAATCTTTACGGCAGAGCAATGGAATGCCTATTCTGAAAAAGAACAACAAGCAATTTTATTAAAATATCGTTTAACTTTCTTAGCAGAAGCAGAAGTAAACTGGTGTCCAGATTTAGGAACTGTTTTAGCGAATGACGAAGTAATTAACGGATTATCTGAACGTGGAGGATTCCCTGTTGTGCGCAAAAAAATGACACAATGGATGATGCGTATCACGGCTTACGCTGATCGTTTATTAACTGGTTTAGATAAATTAGATTGGCCAGATCCGATCAAAGAATCTCAAAAAAATTGGATTGGTAAATCGCAAGGTGCATCAATCTTTTTTGATGTTGTAGGAAACGATGACAAAATTGAAGTTTTTACTACTCGTCCTGATACTGTTTTTGGTGTTTCTTATGTAACATTAGCGCCAGAGCATCCTTTAGTTTCTCAAATTACAACAGCAGAAAACAAAGCAAAAGTTGATGCTTATGTCGATTATACTTCAAAACGTTCTGAACGTGATCGTTTAGCGGATGCTAAAAATATTACAGGAGAATTTACCGGGGCTTACGCCATTCATCCATTTACAGGAAAACAAATTCCGATTTGGATTGGTGATTACGTATTGGCTTCTTATGGAACTGGAGCTGTAATGGCTGTTCCTGCTGGTGATGAACGTGATTTTGCTTTTGCAAATCATTTCAATTTACCAATTATTAATATTTTCAAAAATCAAGATATTTCTGAAGCTGCTTTTACAGAAAAAGGTGGATTCGAATTACAAGATTCTGATTTCTTAAACGGATTAGATTATAAACAAGCGGTTGCAAAAGCGATTGAAGCTTTAGAAGAAAAAAGTTTTGGACAAGGAAAAACAAACTTCCGTTTACGCGAAGCTGTTTTCTCTCGTCAAAGATATTGGGGAGAACCGGTTCCTGTTTACTTCAAGGACGGGATGCCTTACACAATTCCTACAGAAGCTTTACCAATTATTTTACCTGAAGTGGACGAATATTTACCAACATCTGAAGGTGAGCCACCATTAGGGCGTGCAACAAAATGGGCTTTTGATACAACAACTAATCAAGTTGTAGACAATAGTTTAATCAACAATGAAACAATTTTCCCTATCGAATTGAACACTATGCCAGGTTGGGCAGGTTCTTCTTGGTATTGGTTACGTTACATGGATGCAAAAAATGACAACGAGTTTGTATCAAAAGAAGCGGTTGATTATTGGCAAAATGTAGATTTGTACATGGGTGGATCTGAGCACGCGACTGGTCACTTGTTGTATTCTCGTTTTTGGCAAAAATTCTTGTTTGATAAAGGATTCGTTCCTACAGATGAATATGCAAAAAAACTGATTAACCAAGGAATGATTTTGGGAATGACCGCTTATGCATATAGAATTAATGGAACAAATACTTTTGTTTCCAAATCTTTGAAAGATCAGCATGAAACAACTCCAATCCGTATTGATGTTAAGTTGTTAAAAGATGGAGGCGACGAATTAGATACAGAAAAATTCAAAACTTGGAGAGAAGATTTTGCTAATGCAGAATTTATCTTAGAGGATGGTAAATACATCACAGGACGCGAGGTTGAAAAGATGTCAAAATCTTATTACAATGTTTTAAATCCTGATGATATTTGTAATCAATATGGAGCAGATTCTTTACGTTTATACGAAATGTTTTTAGGTCCAGTTGAGCAATCTAAACCATGGAATACACAAGGTTTATCTGGCGTTTATTCATTCTTGAAAAAATTCTGGAGATTGTATCATTCAGGAGCAGAAGAAACATTCTTCGTTTCAGAAGATGAGCCAACAAAAGAAGAAATGAAAGTGTTGCATCAAACCATCAAAAAGGTGGACGAAGATGTAAACAATTTCTCTTTTAATACATCGGTTTCTACTTTTATGATTGCAGCAAATGAATTAGGAAAATTAAAAACAACTAAACGTGCAATTTTAGAGCCTTTGGCAATTATTATTTCGCCTTATGCACCGCATATTGCAGAAGAATTATGGTCAAAATTAGGTCATGAAACATCAATTGCGCATGCAGATTTTCCTGTTTTCGAAGAAAAATGGTTAGTTGCAGATGCAAAAGAATATCCAGTTTCATTCAATGGTAAAATGAAATTCTTGTTAGAATTACCTTTATCGTTGTCAAAAGATGAAATTCAAGAAATTGTAATGAATGACGAACGTACCATCAAACAATTGGGTGATCGTACACCGAAAAACATTATTATTGTTCCTGGAAAAATCATTAATATCGTTGGATAAAATTCGTCAGTTCGAGTGATTTTTAGAAATGAAATGTATAAAAATTGTATCGAGAACAGAATTTTAAAACCTTATTCTCGATACTAAATTCTTTCAGAATTTCACTCGAATTGACGGTTTCAAAAATAAAAGTAAAAGCCTCGCAATTGCGAGGCTTTTACTTTTATTTTGCGTTAGGGATTGTAGTGAAAATCCTTTGCTGAATAGCAAAGATTGTAACGAAAAGCCCGCCCGTAGGGAACGCCCAAAACATATTAATTAGCCATATTGTCCCTTGTATTTTTTTGCACAGCAATAGCCCCAAAAATTGCCAATAAAAAAGCAAATGCATAGAAACCTTTCTCCGAAGGTAAGATTGTTGCATTCCAAAGACCTATGATTAAAAGCGTGATTGAAGCAATAGTTCCAAACCAACAAATTCCGTAATAAATATCGGTTACAGGGATTTGTTCCAATCGATCTCGAACAGCTTTTTGCAAAGATACTACTGCGAAAAGTCCAAATAAAAGAACGGTAAAGTAATAACCTTTCTCGTTTAATTCCATTTCGGCGCGCGTCAATCCAATAATATATCCAATCATTCCCGAGCCTAAAGCAATCCAAGAAGCTGCTATAAAAGCATTAGATACTTTTTGTTGTTTCATTTTATGTATTTTAGTAATAGATTAGCTGTAAATATAAAAATAATTTAATCTGATTTACAATAAAGATTATTCTTAACTCAATAAATATGAAATATTTACCAACTTTAGAAACGGAGCGTTTAATAATTCGTCCAATTACGATGGATGATTTGCAGGATTTTTATGAGATGGATTCTCAACCAGAAGTGCATACATTTCTGAAAAATCAACCAATTAAAACGATTGATGAAACAAGAGAAATCATCGAAAACTTATTGATTCAATACAACGAACTTGGACATGGACGAGTGGCTGTTATAGAGAAAGAATCGGGAAAAATGATTGGTTGGACTGGTTTTAAATACATGACCGAAAAAGAGGCGATGAATAATCGATTTGATTTCTTAGATTTTGGCTATCGTTACCGTAAAGAAACTTGGGGAAAAGGTTATGCAACAGAAGCTGCGAAAGCTTGCATGGATTTTTATAACGAAAATATGATTGATTTTAAACTAAATGCCATAACACATACAGAAAATGCAGCATCAAGAAATGTTTTAGAAAAAATAGGTTTCGAAGTCACTGAAACTTTTCATCTGGACATGTGGGATTTGGATTGCTTTTGGTATGAATTGAAGAAATAATTAACTTCAAAATAATCTTGGTTCACGCAACCTTTTAAGTAAATGATTCTCTTTCTTTTAAACACTATTTATATGAAAAAGAATTTTTTACTTTTTTTATTCGTCATTGGTTTTGGACAATTGATTTCTGCACAAGAAAAATCAAACGATGAACGCAAAAATGTCATCACTTTTAGCGTTCTTTCAGCAGCTTTATCGCCTCCAAGATGGACTTTTGGATACATCTATAAACTGAACGAGCGTTATTGGATTGGCTCTGAAATTGGCTACGGAAGTTATCATAGCATTCCTGTTAGCCACAAACCAAAATATAAAATCAACGAAGATTATCAACTTTTTGAGATTCGACCAGAATTTTTTATCAATCTAAGCGAAAACAGACGAGTAAAACATCTTATTTCTTCCGAGTTTTTCTATATTCATCACACCGATCATCTTGAAAATGGTGAATATTACCGAAATGATGCTCAAAATTTTTCGTATTTATATTCGTATGACGAAGCCGATTATAAACGAATAAAATATGGATTGAATATCAATTACAATATTTTTATTCCAACTCATAAAGGATTAGTTTTTATTCCAAAAGTTGGTTTGGGTGTAAAAAATAGAAATGTAAAATATTCGAATGTTACAAATTTAGAAAGTGTTGATACTCGAATTTTTGATGATTTTATGGGCGGTTTAGAAAATCATTATAAAAAAGAAGGTTCTTCTACAGATTTCAATTTAAATCTTAACTTTAAGATCGCTTATCAATTTTAAACAAAACATGAAAAAAATAATTTTAACGACAATTTGTTTGGCTGCATCACAAGCTAATTTTGCACAAAAAATTTCGACAAATGATTATGAAGTTAAAACAACTTTAGCTGATTTTAATCTGAAAGGAAAGGTTGAAAAAGTGACTTCAACTGCAACAGATGCAAAAGGAAATACCACAACTTTACCTTTTTTGGAGAATGAATTTTACAATCAAATTTCGTTAGAATTTAATCAAAAAGGATTGTTAACAAAGCGAACAAATTATTTGGATTATCAAGGAAAATTAGCTGTTTATAACTATGTTAATTACGACTACAATAACTCAAATTTTATTGATAAACAGACAAATACAGTTATTAACAATGGTGAAGATCCAAAACGAATTGCTTCCGACAAAACCTTTGTTTATGACAATAAAAATCGGTTGATAAACTTGACAGAAAATATTGAAGGGAAATCGTCAAAATCGAGTTATGAAACGATTTTTAATTATTCGAATAAGTTGGATAAAATCACGACAAAAGTGGAAGGTTCTACGATTAGTGAGAATAATTTGACATATAACAAAAATGGTTTATTGGTTTTGGATGAAATGACTTCTTTTGATGGAAAAAAAGGGCGAAAATCGTATTATATTTATGATAAAGAAACACCTATTTTTCAGGAAGAAATTGCTGGAAATTCGAGCAAAATAATGTTTTTTGAGAATGGAAACATTTCAAAATTACAATCATTTGACGCCAATAAAACGTTAGCTTATCAAGCTGATTTTGATTCGAAAAATGAAATTGTAAACTTCAAAAAACAATCCTTCCGAAATGGACAAACTGTTTTAACTTCTTATCAAGTTTCGTATGAATATGATTCGAAAAATAATTGGATAAAAGCTTCTATTTCAATCAATGGAGAATTGAAATATGTTGTAAAACGAACGATAAATTATTATTAAAACACAAAAGGTTGAGCAATGCTCAACCTTTCTTCACAAATAAATAACACAACACTACTTATTAAGTCATTAAAGTAGGATGTTAAGCTTAAATCGCTTTTGGCGTATATATTTTTCTTAATTCTTTTGTCGCCGCAACCATTTCGATTAATGCTTTTTCGGTTTCTTCCCAATGACGCGTTTTTAGTCCGCAATCAGGATTTACCCATAATTGATCTGCTGGAATAACTTTTGCCGCTTTCTCTATCAAATCAACCATTTCCTCTTTCGACGGAACGCGAGGCGAGTGAATATCATAAACTCCAGGTCCAATATCATTTGGATAATTGAAATCTGAAAAAGCATTTAATAATTCCATCTGACTTCTCGAACATTCAATTGTAATGACATCCGCATCTAAATCAGCAATATTTTGAATAATATCGTTGAATTCTGAATAACACATATGCGTATGAATTTGCGTAGAATTATCAACATTACTTGAGGCTAATTTAAACGAATCAACAGCCCATTTCAAATAATTTTGCCATTCATCTTTTCTTAATGGTAAACCTTCTCGAATTGCAGGCTCATCAATCTGAATAATTTTAATTCCAGCTTTTTCTAAATCCGAAACTTCATCTCGAATCGCCAATGCAATTTGTTTACACGTCGTAGATCTTGGCTGATCATCGCGAACAAAAGACCATTGTAAAATCGTAACTGGACCAGTCAACATTCCTTTTACTTTTTGTTCTGTGATAGATTGTGCATATTGTGACCAATAAACCGTCATTGGAACTGGGCGATAAACATCACCAAAAATAATCGGCGGTTTTACACAACGCGTTCCATAACTCTGAACCCAACCATTTTTAGAGAAAACAAATCCGGCTAATTTTTCACCAAAATATTCCACCATATCGTTGCGCTCATATTCACCATGCACCAAAACATCAATGCCAATTTCTTCTTGCCATTCTATCGTACGCTTCGTTTCTTGTTTCAATAAAGTATCATATTCTTCGGCAGATAATTCCCCTTTTTTATACTTCGCACGCCAACTTCTCACCTCTTGCGTTTGTGGAAAAGAGCCGATTGTTGTCGTAGGAAAAGGAGGAAGATTCAATACATTTTGTTGCACAATTTTTCGGTTTCCAAAACTATTTGCACGATTATAATCTTCATCTTTTATTGCATTTACTCGTTCTTTAACTTGAGTTTGATGAATTAATTGAGAATTTTTTCTATTATTAATAGAGAATTGATTCGCTTCATATTGTTGAATCAATTTTTCGTCATTCGGGTTTGAAAAATAATTTTTTAAGAAAGCAACTTCTTCTAATTTTTGCTTCGCAAATGCAAACCAATCTTTAATTGTAGTCGGAAGATTTTTTTCGTTTGTTTCTAAATCTAAATCACAAGGTGAATGTAATAATGAACAAGATGTTGAAATAATAACTCGTTTTTCTCCAATTTTGTTCACAACTTTTTCTATCGTTGAAAGTGATTTTTGAAAATCATTTTTCCAAATATTTCTACCATCAACTAAACCTAAAGAAAGTTTTAATTGAGAAGGAGCTTGATTCAATATTTCATCAAGTTGATTTTCGTCTCGAACCAAATCAAGATGCAAAATATCAATTGGTAAATTGATTGCTAAAGCTGTATTATCTTTCAATCCATCAAAATAAGTTGCGACCTGAATCGTAAGTTGAGGAAATTCTTTTCTTATTTTTTTGTAAACTTCTTGATAAGCCGTTTTCGATTTTTCGTCTAAATCTAAAGCTAAAAAAGGTTCGTCGAACTGAATTGTATTTGCTCCATGATTGATTAAATCATGAATAATTTCAAAGTAAACTGGCAATAAATTCTGAATTAAATCAATTCGATCAAATCCTTCTTCTTTTTCTTTTCCTAATAATAAATACGTAATCGGTCCAATTAAAACAGTTTTTGGATTAAAACCTTCTTTTTTGGCAGCGATAAATTCATTTACAATTAAGTTTGAGAAATATTTAAATTCTTGATTTTTTACAAATTCTGGAACGATATAATGGTAATTGGTATCAAACCATTTTGTCATTTCCATCGCTGTAATATCTAAATTATCTTTTTGATAGCCTCTTGCCATCGCAAAATATAAGTCTAATTCAGTATTCTTTTTATTTAAAGCAACTGTATTGAAACGCTCTGGAATTGCGCCAACTGATAACGTAAAATCTAAAACTTGATCGTAAAAAGAAAAGTCATTACACGGAATTAAATCAATTCCGGCAGCTTGTTGCAATGCCCAATTTTGTTTGGTAATTGTACGGCTTGTTTGCAATAAAGCTTGTAGTTCAATTTTACCTGCCCAATAATTTTCGCAGGCTTTTTTTAGTTCACGGTTAGCGCCAATTCTTGGATAACCTAAAATTTGTGTTTGCATTTTGATTGTTTTTTAATGTTCAAAAACACAAACGCGAGTTGATAAATAGTAAACCTATTTTGACAGACAGACTTCAAATCGCGAAAGTATCATCTTTTGTTTCTATTGGTAATCTGACTTGTAATTTGCATTACTTACAGTTGCGCGACAGCTCGTGATTCTCACACGATTCCCCAATAATTTGTTGTTTATTTCTTCACAAATGTAACAAGACAAAATAAACGATTGTAAAACTTGAAAAAATAAGATTATACTACTTATTATGACTAATTTTACAAAACAAAACACTTAAACAACGATAAAATATCGTGTTGAAAAGAATATTATTTGGATGGAAACATTAGATCAAACCGATTTAGAATTATTAAGAATTCTACAAAAAGATTCGAAATTGACAGTAAAAGCAATTGCTGCTTTAGTTAATTTATCTCCTTCACCCGTTTTTGAACGTATAAAAAGGTTGGAACAACAAGGTTATATCAAAAATTATAGAGCGGTTTTGGATGCAGAAAAGCTGAACAAAGGCTTTATGGTTTTTTGCAGCATCAAGCTAAAACAACATGATCGCACGATTGGGAATAAACTTGTAGAAGATATTTTGTTGATTGATGAAGTGGTGGAATGTTATAATATTTCGGGCGAATATGATTTTATCTTAAAAGTACAAGTTTTGGATATGAAGCAATATCAAGATTTTGTTTTCAATAAATTGGGCGCTTTAGAAAGCATCGGAAGTACGCACAGCTCTTTTGTGATGGCCGAAATAAAAAATACGTATGGAATAAATATTTAATAAAAACAAAAGGTCGAGCAATGCTCAACCTTTTTTCCACAAATAAATAACACACTACTTTTTGATTACTTTGAAAGTAGAATTGTTAATTTTTATGATGTAAACACCTTTTGGTAAAGAAGAAACATCTAATTGATTTTTCCCTTTTTGAAGTGTTTTCTCTGTCATTTTAGCTCCTGTAATAGCGAAAATTTCAGCTTTTGAAGCTTCATTTGTTTCGATAAACAATACATTGCTAACAGGATTTGGATAAACATTAATTGATGATTTATTTAGATCACTTGTTCCTAAAACAGTTGATGAAATTGTGATGTTTTGTGAAACAACTTTTCCATTCGAATTGAAAGAAATTTTGATTTTAGCTGTTCCATTTTTTAATGGATTAATTACTAATTCTTCCTTATCATTAATCGAAATTTCTGCTACATCATCATTTTCAATGATTTCTAAATCTTTTACAATTGCTGCTGATAAATTATCTAAATCAGAAACTTTATCTTTCAAATCAATTGTTGTTGCTGTATTGATATGATAAGTCGTCTCTAAATCATTAATAATTGGTGCTGCATTATCTGGAAAAACTGGTATTGAAGGAAACCAATAATATTCACTTAATTTCACAGATTTTTTAAGACTTCCATTATCAGAAAATCTATGAACAAAATTAATTTGTGAATTAGTTCCCCAACCTGAACCAATAGTAGTTAATACTAGTTCGTTTGTCAACGGATCAATCCTTAAACCTGCTCCATAATATGTTTCCTTTGGTGTCGTATCTTGACCAGGAATTTCTATAAAACTTTCTTCAAATTTATTGTTTGTTACATCGTATTTCACAACATTGATTCCTGATAGAAAATAAATAGTATTATCTTGTATTGAAGAACAAAAAGTACCAGCATTCCAAGCAGAAGGAGTTGGAACTGTTTTCGTAGGAATAGCAATTTCTGTAGTTTCTAAAGTCGTAGGATTTATTTTGACTAATTTTTTAGATAAAGCTCCCCATACATTTCCATCTTTAGATTGCACAACTGAAATAAAACTTCCAGCAATCGTTTGTTTTATTTGATGTGTTTTTGGGTCGATAACTAAAATTCCTCCAGTACTTGAAACAGCAAAAACAAATTTAGATGTACGAATCATATTTCCTACTTGACCAACTTTAGAAGTTCCATCAATCAGAGAACCAATTTTTAAATTCTCAATATCAAAAAGATAAATTCCTTTTGCAGATCCTATATAACCTTTTTTACTATTAATCCCAAGAAAACTTCTACCATCAGCACCAATTGTTTCGAAACTTGCTTTTTTCTGTAATGTTTTCGAATCTGCAACAACTAAACGATTTCCTTGTTTCGAAACAATGTAAAAATTATCGCCATATATTGTTCCATATTGAGAAGTTACACCAAATTCTTCACCAGGATTAACTGTTTTATAAACATTATAATCAATCGAATCATTTGCATTGATAAAATTGATTGAGCCATTTGAATGACCAAACCAATCTTCATTCACAATAAAAACGCCGTTTGTGTATTCTTTTGTTTGTGCAAAACTTGTTTGAAATGCAGCAATTGTAAAAACCGAAAGTAAAATTTTTTTCATGTATTGTTTTTTAGAAATCCGAAACCATCATCCATGAATGATAGTCTCGGATAAAAATATTTAGAAATGAGATTTATTGAATTTTTTCTACTTTTAATTTATCCATTGTAAAGTATAATGCTGTATTTGCTCCCCAATTTCCTACATCGGTTGTTTCTAAGAAAAACATTAAATACTTGACTTCTCCTAAAGACGAAAGATCAACATCTTGCCAAGTTGTTGAAATGTTATTTACTCCATTTCTGAAATCAACAAAGTAATGTGTCACAGGTTTTTCTGTTGTTAATTGCTTATTAGCCGAAACTCCATAAATATGAATAGCGAAATAATCTCCTTTTTCAAATTTTCTTGCATAAGCATCTCCGTTCATAATTCCATAGTAAGACCAAGGACTAATCGCTAATTTTACACTTTTGGCTTTATATTTATTCGCCATATCCAAAATTTCTACTACACTAGAAAATCTGTCAATCTTAACTTCTTCTCCATATTTCAAAACTTTTTCTGATGGTTTATGATCTGCAAAAGAAACCAAAAAAGGTGTTCCTTGTCCATTTGCTCCTCCTTTTGCCATAGTTCCCCATTGATTATCTAACCAACCTCCTTCATTCTTTATTTGATCAGAATTATCATTACTATTAGAAACCGTGAATCCCATCCATGTTAAATATTCGGGCCAAGCAGTATGCTTTAGTTTGAAAATTCCTAAAATTAAATCTGTATCTTCTTTATATGTTCCTTCCCAAATTTTACCTCCAGAAGTTGAAATTCCTTTCGAAAGATCGAACTTAGAAACATCTAATGTTTGGTATTTTTTTAACTCAACTACCTCATTTTTATAATCATCATCATTACATGATGACAAAAATGTGATAGATGACGCGATGATTAATAGATTAAAAAAAAGTTTTTTTGCAAATTGTAAATTTATAGTCTTCATATTGATGAAATAATTGTAAAAAAACCGTCTCATCATCGTAACAACTCGACGGTTTATAAAAAATATTTAGTGTTAATTATAGATGTAAATCGTAAGCTCCTGCAACTTCTGTTGAGATTTCGCCTAACCAACCTGCTTCTTGATTTGTTGCTGTGTAAACTTTGATAAAATCGATTCCCATTAACTTAACTGGATTACCATTTTTATCAACAGCCCAATCGATATCAATGTTTGAATCTTCGCTATTATTTGGTGCATTATCTACATAACCATAAGCATATTGTTTACCAGTCCAAATACCATTTTTCTCTGTATAATTGCTTTCCAAAAGTGTACCTGTAAATTTTAACTGATCCGAACCAAACCACAATGGATAATATGATTGCTTATGATAACTGTTTTTAGTTTTATAACCTGAATTTCCTTGATTATCAGACCATTTTATATACTCAATATCTGTTTGCCATCCAATAGTACCTTTTACAGGCGTTTTATTTTCGTCTGGCTTAGTATACGTTATAGTGTAATTTTTTATTGTATTTGGATTCGTGTACTCACTTCCTGCAATTTCGTACCATTCGTCGTCATCTGGTTTTCCATTTTTATTTTTATCATATGCAACCATCACAATTCCAGGTTCAGAAGATCCAGCAAAACCATTTCCTAAAACTTTAAAATCGCGTTTGTTTGGTTGGTTCATAATCGTATGGTCAAAACCAAATACCACATATCCTCCGTAACCTCCAAGTGTAATCATTGTAGATTTTTCTCCTACTAAAGCCTTAGCAGCTTTGGCTGTCATATCAGCTTGAGTTTCTCCTGTTACATAAGCTGGTAAAGCATTTGTGAATTGTCCAACTGCTGGCAAATAATCAAAGACTTGAGAAATATATTTACTGTAAGTAGATAATTCTTGTGTAACATTAACCTTTGTTTTTATCGTTTTAGAAGTTACTCCTGAAGTAATTTCTAATGTTAAATCATAAGCACCAACTTTATCAGAAACAAAACCTAAGGTTTTCTCATTACCAATAATTTCATTGCCAAGTTTCCATGTATATGTTGCATTTTCGAAACCAGAAACAGTTGGTTCAATTGAAACAATTTTTAAACGTGCTGCATCATAAGATACTTGTAAAGTAGCATTATCAGGATTAGTCTCGATAATGTTTTCATCATCACTACAGCTTTGTATTAAAGCAAAACTTAGTGCGGTTAGTAAGATTTTAGAATATTTCATATGTAAATTTTATTTATAGACAAAAGCAAAGTGAGCAGGAATATTTCCAGCAGCAGTTTTCCATTTAAAAGCACCATTTTTATCAAAACAATAGATGTAACCCATCGAAACATAATTTCCGACATCGGTTAGAAAAAGATCTTTGGTTTGAGGATTTACAGCAATTCCGTAAGGCGTTTCGATTTCATTAATAACAGGATCATTGACCAATGTTTTGTTGATAACTTGTTCTGTTTTGGTATCAATTACACCATAAGTTTTTGTGTATTCGAAAGTTGTGTAACTAAATTCGTTTGAATAATAATAGAGTTTGTTATCAACAATTGTAAAGTTAGAAACAGGAATATCAAATTTCTTTTTGATTTGATGCGTTTTACTATCCAACACATATAAATTTGATGGAACGTTGTAATAATCACCACGAGAAGTCACATATAAATCGCCATCTGCATCTTTTTTTAAACGATGAAGGTTTACTTCAACATCAATTTTTTTAGTTTCTTTAAATGTTGATAAATCAATCACTGAAACTGTTTTATCATACTCAGGAACTCGATAACCTCCTGAGTTTGCTACATACAAATTGTTCCCAACAACTTCTAATTCTTCTGGCTGATAACCTACGGTCACTTGTCGCGTAACCGATAAATTAATCGTATCAATTTCGACCACTTTTCCTAAAGGTGCTTTCGGATCGATTGTAACAGGACCAGCATACGAAGATGCATACGCTTTACCATTTGCAAACGTGATGTAACGACCATTTTCTAAAGGAATTGTTCCCAAATGTTTGGCTGTTCTTGCATCCATTACTTCGATAAAGTTTGATACATTGATAACCGCATATAATTTATTTCCATAAATTTTTATATCATTCCCAACATCACCCAATTCCTTTACCATAGTAGGATTTACGGTTGCATATATGTTTCGATTATAAGTTCCTGTTGTAAAGTCCATATAATCTACCGTAGCCATATTGCTTCCCATATTTCCTTCGTTTAGCAAATAAAAACCAACGACATCTGTTTTTTCGGGATCAGTTACACCTTCTTCTTCTTTCTCAATCAAATAAGTATCTTGTTGACAAGCATAAAAAGTGATTGCTGTAAAAAAACAGACGAATAATTGTTTGAAATTTCTCATAAGTTTGCGCTTAGTATTAGTTTGAATTGTCTTCCTGGCATTGGATAATTTAAAACCACATCATATTGCTGATTCAAAATATTATTTAATTCAAAAGAAACTTTGAACAAATTTTGATTCAACCTAAATTCTTTATGTATTCCTAAATCATTTGTAAACCAAGGATTAAGACGATTTATTTTAATATTATCTTGATGAACATTGTAACGTTCGCCCACATAAATAAAACTGTAATTAAAATTCCACGTTTTATAAGAAGCAGCTAACACAAAAGAGCCACTATGTTTTGGTGTATATGGAATTTGATTTTTGTAGTAACTTTTCTTCGAATTCGAATAATCCAACGCTTGCAAAAAACCATAGTTAAGCATTGGTGAAACTTCTATTTCTCCTAGTTGGAATGTTGATCGAATTTTAACATCCAACCCTTTTATTCTAACTTCATCCAAATTCAACATCGTAAAACGAAACAGGCTTCCCGAAGGCGCAGCAACAATTTTATCAGTTACTTCATTGTAAAAAGCATCGGCTTGAATTGTAATATTTTTGAAAAAATTTGGAGTTGATTTTGAATAGGTAAAACCAACATTATATTGCGTTGAATATTCTGGTCGAAGATTAGAATAACCAATATTTGTATAATACAAATCGTTGAACGTTGGCATTCTAAAAATACGTTTGTAAAATGCTCTGACATTAAAATCATGAGATTTGAATGGTTGATAATTGGCGATAATTGTTGGCGTCCATACATTTTTATCTGGAGCACTTGTGTTCATTTCTACTGATTCTTTTACAAAAGTTCCTAATAAACTTCCTTGTAAACTCAAACGTCCAAGACGATAAGTAGACGCGAACGCAACAAGATTTGTATGACGAGTAGGAAAAGAAAAATTCTTTAAATCAGCTCCCATATTATTAAACTGATAATCTGTTGCAACATTCACATCCCAATTATCTGTAATCGAATAAAGATTTGCCCAAGACACATAAAACTCGCGTTGTGTGTACTTATTTTCTGTTTTTACGGTCGAAACTGTATCTGTATAATGGGTGAAATCGTAAGCAAATTTTGCGTTTATCTTCGATTGAAAATTTCTGAATCGTTTTTCATATTTTCCTTGAACAAAATAATTTCGATCAACCAAAGTTTGTCCGCGTCCATCAAATCGACCACGAACAATTGCGGCAGGAATTCCACGATCAGAATCATATAAATATCCTTTTACATTCCAATTCGATTGATTTCCTTTTCCGATCAATCCTAATTCCAAACGTTTCGCATCAACTTGTCCATCTCTACGTTTCAAAACTGTATCGTATGCAGTTGTTCCATCCAAATTTTTGCGTTGATAACGGAATTTATATACACCATTAGTTTTAACATATTCAGCACTCAAAACAGCTGATAATCTATCCGTAATTTTTTGTTCAATACGAATAGAAGGATTGATTAATTGAATCGAACCTAGCTTATAACGAAGTGTAGCATTTGTTTTTTTATCACCAATAAAAACAGGTTTTTTGGTTTGAAGATAAATAGCTGAAGCAGAAGCATAATCTTTCGCCGATTGAAAAATATTACTTTTTTGACCATTATATAAAGAAATCACTTCCATATCGTCTAAAGAAAATTTCCCTAAATCGACAATTCCATTCTGTGCATTTCCCAATTGAATTCCATCATAAAAAACTGCAACATGTTGAGATCCCATCCCACGAACATCAATAGTTTTTAAACCTCCAACTCCACCGTAATCTTTGATTTGCACACCTGCAAAAAAACGAACAGCATCAGCCACAGAATGGCTATTTAAAGCCTCTAGTTGCTCTCCCTTCAATTCCTGAACAGGAACAACGGCTTTTGCATTATTCTTTAAGATATTAACTTGCTGAAGCTCTAAAATACTATCATGAATAATTTGCGCAGAGGCTATGCGACATGAAAGCAAAATCAAGCTGCAACAAATAATTATAGTTTTCAGATTTCTCATTTAGCAATAATCAATTGTTGCTAACGAGAGTGTATGAAGAAGTATTGAAAGGACGAACCTATCCAAAATTTGAACTTCACGCTTTAGTCCCCGAAAGCATTCAACATTTATCATTTTGGTAGGTCTTCTGACTTACTCCTTTTTTAGAAATCCTTCCCATTTTATGAACAGTGGATCTATGTATCTAAAAAAAATATGGAGCTTACAGCAGCGGGTCTGTTCAGGATTTTCACCTGATTCCCTGTTACCGAACGATTAAGTTCGCACCAAATGTTAATCAAAAGTAAAATTATTATTTTGAATAAACAATTAAATCTTTATCAATAATGTAAAACAAAAAAAGCTAACTCATTCGTTAGCTTACTCTTTTACTTTATTTATTTCAATTACTTCTCCAGTTTCATCAACCTGAACAGCGATCTTTTCATAATTCCATTTATCAAATTCTTTCTCTCCAACAATAATTGCAGTTCCAGAACCTTTTGTCCCTTTTATTGGAACAGAAATATTAGCTTCTCCAGTATTATTCGATACAGAAATATTTCCACTAAATATTCCATTCGTTTTAACATCCGTACCCAATTTTTGCTGAACTTCAGGATTTTGATTGATAATATTGATTGCATGTTTCGTCACATCACTATCAGATGTTAACTTACTAAAACCCCAAAAAGCGCCTCCAATTAACAATCCAAAAAATAAAATGACAAACGATAAACAGCCAACAGGCACTACCCATTTCCAATTGCGTTTAAACCAACTTTCCTTTGGTAACAATTGATTATCAAATTGATTTTCTTCCATAATGTTTAGGTTTTGAGTAAAGATAATAAATTTGGGCGTTCGCTTGTTAAATTTAAATTATAAACAAAAATAATACTGTTACTTGGAACTTAGCGAAATGAAGAATCTTAAGTTATAAGACGCAAGATTTAAGGCTTAGAGAATAAAAATCTAAGCAAAATATCCCCTTGAGAGGATTATAGAGGTGTTTTCGAGTTCTAAGTTAGTTGTAAAAAGGAAGCCTCTTATTAACTGACTAGAAGCTTGTTGTTTTATAAAGCATAGTTTTGAGATGCGTTGAAGTAAAGCTTACATTTTACTTAATACATTTTACTTGTACATTATACAAAAAAGTATAAACATAAAAAAAGCCTCAAGAAAATAA
>NZ_DKHL01000051.1:8716-94953 GCF_002453775.1 Empedobacter sp. UBA6745 | reverse complement strand
AATTAGTCAACAAGAAGCTTCCCTTTTTTTTACTCAGAACTTTTATTCTGTAAGCCTTAAATCTTATGTCTTAACTTATTATTCATAACTCAGCTCTTACATTATTAATGTTTATATTCTTTTGCTTATATTCTATGAATAAATATAAATGAAAGGAAAAGAGCGAGGGAACGTCTTAATATTATTTGTTAAAGATTCGTTTTATTAGATTGAACATAATCAAATAGAAAACTATAGAAATAATCATCAATTCAATATTAGTATTCAAATAGTTGATTATTTCCTTGGGTTGGTTAAAGATTGTTTTTATCAAATCTATCGATCCAGAAATTAATTTGTATTGATAAGTGATTATTATTCTATATACAATGTAGATCATCACAAATTGGTTGAAAAGACCATATAAAAATATAAATGTTTCTTTTTTACTTGTTAATTTAAACTTGAAAGGATTTTTAAAGAACCTGCTTACGCTATTAGTACTACTTGGTAAAAGATTTGGAATATCTGTAAGATCCGAGACTATCCAATAGCCATCTGTACGAATAAATGGAATCAATTGATAAAGAATAATCATTGTACTAATACCTATCACATCTAATAATTGGTGATTATGTGTAATAAGATAGACGATATATAATGCTGCAATTATAAAAAGTTGTACATAAACGCCTGCTAAGTTTGTAATAATTCGTTCTTGTTTTTTGGCAGACCAAATGGGCGTGATATTTGAATAAAAGACTGGAAAAATGAAATAAATTCCAACCCCAACTTCTCCATTTTTTTTTGTAAATCTATTACAAGCTGCAACATGTCCAAATTCATGAATAAAAGCACTCACTAAATACAATAGAAATAAAAGAAGCATATATTCTTTCTCAAGATGAAAATGATGCATTTGAGTAAGATTATATATAGAGAGGCTAAATAATATTGTAAATACAATCCAAAAGAAAGTAGGTTGAAATAGAGGCTGTAATAGTTTTGAAATTGAAGCTGCGTTTTCTTTAGAAATTAATTTTGTTTCGAAAAGAATAAATGATTTTTCTTTTTTTTGCTGACTATTTACTTTATCTAACTCTAAACTTTTTAGATTTTGTTTTACAATTTTGTCGAAATCTTCATTAGAAACATAATCAAATTCTTGAATGAAGTCTTGATAAGAGTTCTCAAGATTATAGTGATTTCGTTTTAAGATTTCTAATAAAATTTTTATTTCTTCACTTACAATAAAAAATTTTTCTGAATGTTCTAAGACCCAAGTTTGCTCATTTTTTTTTGTGAAAGAAAAATTTATATCTGTTAATGTACTAAGCATTTCTGATCTCATCTATTTGGTTTTTCCAATCTTTAAGTTGAATATCGATTGCATCTATCCAATTAGCAATTTTTACTAAATCATACTTTAATGCAATTTCTTTTGCAGCAGAAAATTGTTCTTCCATAAATTCAAATTGAGGATTAGATAATTCTTCAAGAGCAAAGAAAGCTTTGTGTGTATAGAGTTGATTATCTGGGTGATAATCGTTGTCGTTTTTAAGAAACTGAATAGTATTTGAAATAATATAAGTGAATTGTTTTTCTCGTAAATCATCACCAATATCTGTTATGTCATCATACATTTGTATTCCTTTGAAAATATAAGATAGCATCAATTTTATATCTTCTGATGGATAATCAGATTGTAAAAGATTTATTCCATCTACAATAAAAAAGACTGGAATATGCTTTTCTACAGCAATTTGTTCAAATTCTTCTTTGGATAAAATAGTTGAATCGAAATCCCATAATTTTTCTTTGATTAAAGCATCAAAATAAATTTTACTGTATTTTGCTTTACTTTCGAAAATAGAAGAATCTTCACCAAACAATTTGATAAGTGTCTTAATACAAAGTTCGTAATGATTAGTTAAGTTAACTAAAGGATTAGAATCAAGTAAATTTTTTTCAATAATAATTTCTTGATCTATTAATTTATCTAAGTGAATAATGTAATTATAATACGTTTTTGCAACTAGGTCTAATTGATCTTTTTTTAAACGATTAATTTTCACATTCTCAGTTAGAAAGTCGACAACTTCTCGAAAAAATAGTTGATTAATTTGGCTCATTTAGGGTAGTTTTAAGTTGATACGAAAGTATAATTTTTATAGGAAGTATAAAAATAATTTTGTTAAATATTTGATAATTAATGATTTTAGTAATATATTTACTTCACCTAAAATTATAAAACTACCAATTACTATGAAAAGACTCTCTATTATTTTTTCTGCAAATTACTTCATGCAGATTTTATAAAATCAACACTGGATATTTCGTTTTTACATTAATTTTTTTTAGAAAAATTTTATTGTAATCTACGATTGTATTAATCTGTAAATAATCATAAACAACTATAAACCTATGTTAAAGAATTTTACTTTTTTAGCGACGTTATTTTTATCTGTTTTATATGCCCAGGTAGAAATATCAAATAAAAATAAACCAGAAATAGATAATGCTACTGATGGTATTTATGTTAATTTTTCTGATAAAGGTGTTTTACTTCCACGAATATCATTGAATTCATTAACAGAACTTAAAAATTCCTCTGGAGTTAATTTTCCTAAACAAGGAGATGCCTCTCAAATGATTGTATATAATACAAATAGAGCTTTAGGAGAGGGGTTTCATTTTTGGGATGGATCAAAATGGCGTGCTTTGTTAGATTTTGAAAATGTTATTGCACAGTTAAATTCTTCTGTGATGTATTCTGCAAATGCAAATGGTATTGATATTGGAAGTGATAAGAGTTATGTTCAAGGTAGTGAAACAACTCTACCTAATTATACGTTCAATCAATCAGGAACTATTGCAACTAATAGAAATTTTATACCATTAAATATTTCAAAAATAGTACGTACAAATAAGCCTAATAACAAAGTGTCTTTTACGTTTACAGGAATTGCTCAAATTCAACAAAGTAATAGTTTATTGACCTTTGCAATAGGAGTTTTTGTAGATGGACAATTAAAATATGTTGAAAATTATACAGGTAATTTTACTTCAAATAGCTGTGGTTTTGTTCCTGTAGATTTGGATGGAATAATTCTCAATTTGTCAACTACTCAAGATCATACAATAGATGTGAGAATACATCCACGAAGAAGTTATGATTTATCTACACCAGCAACTACATATGCTTACACATTTGGAAAATCTATAGGAACATGTACTAATTTACCATCTGAAGTAATGAAATCAAGATTAATATTAACAGTAAAAGAGTAAACCTATGAAAAAAATATTACTTTCAATAATTGTCTTATCAAGTGCTGTTAATGCACAGGTAGCTTTATCGACTAATGTAACCAATGATAACTTGATTTTAGATTCTAAACAAAGTACAACTTCTACAAAAAATGATAAGACCTTTGTTTTACCAAGAAATGCAATGAAGGATCGAAAAGATAAAACTAACGTAGATCTTAGTTTAGGTTCAAATTTACAATCAGGTTTATTAATTTATAATACAAATACCTCTTTAGGAAATGATAAAGGACCTTATTTTTGGTATAATTATACTTCATCTTTAGGAGCTTGGACCCCTTTTGTTTCAACTAAGAATGAAGGTTCGTTAACTAATCTTGCTAATTTAAAAAATTACCCCTTACCAAGTACAACCGATATTGTTTCGGCGACTAATAATCCTACTACAGGACCTTATGCGAATTCTTGGCAAAATAATTTAGGGGATTTGATTACGGATACAAGTAAAAGATGGCAAGTGTTGCCCAATTTTACTCAAGAATTTCAAATATATAATTCAAAAAATATTATTTTTTATCGATTAACAGGTTTTGTAGAAGCATATAGTGCTTCAGCAGAGAAAGCGATAAGTTATGATGTAGGAATTTTTGTAGATGGTAAATTAACTGTGTATAGTCCTTTTTCTTTAGCAGGTAATTCTACTCGAAATTGTATGTATAATGTATTTAGTTTAAGAGGTCTTACGAATGATTTGTCTAATGGAAAACATACCATACAAGTTGCAGTTAAGAATAGAAATATATTAAATTCTAATGCTACTGTAAATGTAACTTATAATAGTAGAAATTCTAACTGCGGTATATCATCTACAGATGGGTATTTACCTAATCAATCTGTAAATGAAGGATTATTAAGTATAAAAATTCAAGAAAATCCATCTATTCTAAATAATTAATTATGAAAAAGTTATTATATATATTACCATTTATAGCTCAATATAGCATAGCTCAAGTTATTATATCTAGAGATACAAATACAACTACAGATTCTTCAGTTGGTTTAGAAATAAGTTCATCTAATCAAGCTGTAGCTTTACCAGAGTATAATATAACGGCATATAATGTTCACCCTTATACTAAAGAACCAAAAGGAGGAGCTATTGTTTTTAGCCCAAATAAAAATGGTGGATTAAATGAAGATTTTTATGGATATTTTTATTGGGATGATGATCAACATTTATGGGTTAAATTATTAGATTCAGTTTCATTTAGTTCTGATAAAGACTTTAGTTCACCCTACTTTTTTACTAATTATGATGGAGCTTCAAATACAAGTATTGGAGTAGATGTATTATCTCCTTTTAGTAACATAAATAACTCAGGTAATACTACATTATCATCAATGACTAATTCAAACCATATTAATGGAACAAACTTGAATGCAATGACTTCTAATTATTGGACAATTGTACCAGCAGGTTTTCAACCAACTTTTAAATTTGCAAAAACAGCTGATGCTTTTGTAAAAGTAAATGCAATGCTTGTAAAACCAGGAGGAGGAACTTTTGATTTTAGTATTGCAATGGGAGTTTTTATTAATGATGTTTTAGTCGCCAATAAAATATTTCCATTTGTTAATCTAGCTGATCAGGGTTATTGTGCAAGAAGAAAAATTACAATTTTAGCTCCTGTAAATAATATTCCTGCAAATATTGATCAGAAAGTAAAAATAGGATTTAAGATTGTAGGAAATAACCATTTCAATTCAACAAATCAGTCCTCTGGTAATAATTTCACGTTGAATAATGGCAAAATATCTGTAGGATTAGGATTTAGTAATACAAACGGTTCAACAGGTACTTATTGTGCTAATTCTAGTTTTCAATCACCAATTAATGTAACAGTATACGGAGTGACTAGATAAAAAAAAATAATCACCTATAAACTTTGTAGGTGATTTATTTATATAAAAACAAAAGAACTTAGTATGACTAAGTTCTTTTTTATTTTTACATCTTATTGATCTCCGCCTCCAGGACCTGGATCTGGAGTTGTTGATCCACCTCCGTGACCTCCACAGAATAAATGTAACAAACAATAGAAGATAAACTCTTTTCTGTCTTCTAATTTCTCTACTTGAAAATCATTAATTGACTTTTTCATAATTAAATAGTTTTTGGGTTAATAATAAATATGTTAGTAGAAAGCAAGGAATGTAATCCCAACTTTTTATTTAATTTTATAATGTAAATGTGGAAGAAGTAAATTATATAATAATTTACAAAATTTGTTTGTATTGAATTGTTTCATAGGTAATAGAGTTATAGTTTGGTATTTCAAATATAGAATAAGTTTTAAATTTTTAATAATAATAAACCGTTTTTAATTCGTTTTAAATCAGCTATTTTAATGTTTTGTTAAAAAATAAACGTTTATTAAGTATTTATAATCTCTAAAATGATCAGATAGGGAATTAAACTTCTTAAAAAAAAGATAAAATATAGATTACTTGAAATAATATTAGAAGTTTATCATTTCAAATTTAATAGCTTTACAGCTTAATATTATTCAATTGGATCAGAAAATATTAGATCACATTTTAAATAAGGATTGGGAACAAGCTTTTAAACTTCTTGTAAAAGATTATCATCAGAGAGTTTATTGGCAAATTCGTCGTATGGTTTTGATTCATGAAGATGCGGATGATATTGCTCAAAATGTTTTTATCAAGATTTATCAAAATTTGAATTCATTCAAAAATGAATCGAAATTATCGACATGGATTTTTAGGATAGCCTATAATGAAACAATCAATTTTATTCATAAAAATGCCAAGGAACAAAATGTTTCGTTCGAAGATTATTCGATGAATATTGCGGATGATTTATCTACGGATGAATATTATACAGGTGACGAAATTGAGTTGAAATTACAAAAAGCAATCGCAAGTTTGCCAGAAAAGCAACGTGTAGTATTTATGATGAAATATTATGATGAAATGAAATATGAGCAGATTTCTGAAATTTTAGGCACATCTGTTGGTGCACTAAAGGCATCTTATCATCATGCTGTTACAAAAATTAAAGAATTTTTAGAGGATGAAGATTAAACCTTTTTAACTTTTTTTTGTCTTATGTATGATATGAAAGAAAATGGATTAAAAAATAATTTTAAAATTCCTGAGAATTATTTTAAGAATTTAGAAGATGAAATTTATCTTAAAAGCTTAAAACAAAAGGAAAATTATACAACTCCAACTAATTATTTTAATGATTTAGAACAATCAATTTTATCGAAAACTATTGATAAAAAAGAAACAAAAGTTATACATTTCAATATTTGGTGGGCAGCTGCTTGTATATTGCTATTAGCATTGGTTGTTACTCCTTTTGTGATTAATTCTACAGAAAAATCTACAGAAGTTGTGGATACAAAAACTGAAAATCACGTTTACGAGAAGATTTATGATTCATATATAGTGAGCGATCAAAACAAAAAATCGTCCAATGTAACATTAGACGATTCTGATTTTGCTTTATATGATTATTAAGAAATTCTAAATAATTTCTGCACTTAAACCTCGGTTCAATAATTCTGTGCATCGAGGTTTTAAATCTTCTAATTCACCAGTCAAGACTTCGCATTTACCTTTGTAGTGAATCAAAATAGAACATTGTTCCGCTTGTTCTGGCGTGTGTTCACAAACATCAATCAACGACTCGATTACCCAATCAAAAGTATTCACATCGTCATTGTAAACAATAATTTGATATTTGTGCGATTCCTGTTCCAATACATCAACAGCCGAATCTTTTTCCGTTTCCCACATGGGTTGCGTTGCGTATTTTGTCATATCATTTTATTTTTTGAAATGTAGTGCAATCCACTCATTTCGTTGTTTTTTAGATACAAATTTCAAACCATTTTCTGTACAGAAAGCTAAGATATCATCAAAATCTTGCTCCATTAATCCACTTAAGAATAAATCTCCATTTTCATTCAAAACATTGATATAAGAAGGAATTTGACTGATTAAAATATTTTTGTTGATATTCGCTAAAATAATGTCAAATTGTTTGCTTCCCAAAAGTGAATTATCACCCATTTTAGCATCTAAACTAACACCATTTCGTTTTCCATTTTCGATAGAATTCTCCACAGCCCATTCGTCAATATCGATACATTCTGCATAATTTGCATCACGTTTCATTCCTAAAATTGCAAGAATTGACGTTCCACAACCCATGTCCAAAATATCTTTTCCAGTAAATTCAGTTTCCAAGATATATTCTACCATCAAGTGTGTTGTAGAGTGGTGTCCAGTCCCAAAAGACATTTTTGGTTGAATGATAATTTCGTACGGAATATTTTCAACTGTTTCGTGAAATTCTGCACGAATCAAACATTGGTCGTTGACTAAAATTGGTGTGAAATTTTCTTCCCAAGTTGCATTCCAATTTTGTTGTTCAATTTCTTGACGCGTATAAGAAAAATCAATATTCTCGATAGAATCAATAACTTCTTTTACTTGGTCAATATTTTCGTCAGTTTTTGGCATGTAAGCATCAAAACCTTCTTCGTTTTCAACAAAACTTTCAAAAGGTAATTCAGAAATCATTGCAATAATAATTTCATTAAAAGGCTCTACTTCCGCAACTTTAAATTTATATTCGATATAATTTGTCATAAAAAAATGTAGAAAACATCAAATTGTTTTCAGCTGCAAATTTACGATTTTTATAATTAATGATAAAGGAGATTATTTATCAAATGGAAAGTCTTTCAAACCAACCATCATTTCACGTTTTCCTGGAGGTCCAGGACGTTTTTGTACAATATAGCCCAAATCTTTCAATCCTCTTTTTATGGTTCCTTTCGCTGCATAAGTAGTAAAAATGGCAGATTTTTTAATTAAAGAATCAACAATTTCTAACAATTCTTTTTCCCATAATTCTGGTTGAACACGAGAACCAAAAGCGTCAAAATAAACTAAATCAAAATTATTTTCGTTGATATTTTTCAGATTGAAAAAATCTTCTTCTACTTTTTTAATTTCAAAATATGGAGAAATTTTATGCCAATTTTCCCAACTCGAATGAAATAATTGTTGATAATAATCTAAAAATTCTTCTTTTCGATGTTCAAATTCCGGATAAAGTTTGAAAACATTTTCAAAATAATTCACCAATTCAAATTCTTCATCAGAAACCGGAAATTTTTCGATTCCAACATATTGCACAGAAATTTTATGTTTCTCCGCTTCTATCAAAGTAATGAAAGAATTAAGTCCCGTACCTAATCCAATTTCTATAATTTTTATAGGATTTTTTGTTTCTGTAAAATGATGAAATCCATTTTGTATAAATACATGAAAAGCCTCTTGTACAGCGCCATGTTTGGAATGATAAGATTCATCCCAATCTTCAATATAGATAGTTTTTGAACCATCTTCCGTTTCTTGAATAATTCTTTTCATCGTCGAAAGTTATGATTTTTATTATGAAAAAGTGCAAATAAAATGTACCTTTGATAAGCACAAACAAAATATATCGTAAAATGATTATAGAAAAAATTGCTGAATCAAAATTTAACGATTCAGTTTTCAACTCGACTACTTTTGGGAAAGAGTTTACAGATCACATGTTGATCGCGCATTACAAAGATGGTAAATGGGATGAGCCAAAAATTGTTCCTTACGGACCAATTTCAATGACGCCAGCAGCGATGTCTTTCCATTATGGTCAAACAATTTTTGAAGGAATGAAAGCCTACAAAAATGATAATGAAGAAGTATTTATTTTCCGTCCAGAGAAAAACTTCGAACGTTTTAATTTATCTGCGGCTCGTCTTAATATGCCTCAAATTCCGAAAGAAATTTTTATTGATGGTTTAGAAGCAATTATTGATATCGATCGTCAATGGGTACCAAAAGATTACGGAACGTCATTATATATTCGTCCAGTAATGTTTGCAACAGAAGAAGCAGTTTCTGCAAGAGCATCTAACGAATATATTTTTGCAATTTTATTAGCTTATGCACCTAATTATTATGACAAACCTTTGTCAGTTAAAATTGCTGATTTCTACAGCCGTTCTGCACAAGGTGGTGTTGGTTTTGCTAAATGTGGTGGTAATTATGCGGGATCATTTTTCCCAACTTCTGAAGCGCAAAAAGATGGTTATGATCAAGTGATTTGGACAGATTCTATCGAGCACAAATTTATCGAAGAAGCTGGTACAATGAACGTAATGGTACGTATTGGAAACAAAATTTTAACAGCTCCAACTTCTGAGCGTATTTTGAATGGAGTTACTCGTGATTCTGTTTTAACTTTAGCAAAAGATAACGGATATGAAGTAGAAGTGCGTCCTGTAGAAGTACAAGAAATGTATGATGCTTATAAATCAGGAGAATTAAAAGAAGTATTTGGATGTGGAACTGCTGTTGTAATTACACAATATGATGCAGTAGGTTTTGGTGAAGAGCGTGCTCAATTACCAACTTTAGCTGAAGAAGATTCTTTTGCATTACAATTGAAAAAGAAATTAAAAGATATTCAATACGGATTATCTGATGATCCTTACGGATGGAGAATTAAAATAGAAGAACAAGCTTAATTTTGATTAAGTAAGTTTTTTTTAAAAATATAAGTTGACAATTTGATTGTCAGCTTTTTTTGGCACGATATTTAATAATATGTTATACAAAGTACTATATTTGCAAAATGAATGGACTACAGAAATTTTTAATCATCTGTTCAGGGAGTAGTCTTGAACTCTTGAAAAAAACACCAACAGATATCAACAAGCATGTCGGTATTGGAGGTGTCATATTATTTACAGGGATTTTGGCAGCTTTGTCTGCTGGATATGCGTTGAACACTGTTTTTGATAATATATATGCAGCAACAGGTTTTGGTTTGTTGTGGGGATTGATGATTTTTAATCTTGACCGATATATTGTCACATCAATGAAAAAATCAGGTGGATTTTTTCGTCAGTTTTTTGTTGCTTTGCCACGTATTTTGGTTGCAGTTTTATTAGGTATTGTGATTTCGAAACCGTTAGAATTAAAAATTTTCGAGAAAGAAATTAACAAGCAATTGAATATTATTGTCAATCGAAATAAAGCAGAATTACAAAAAGGAATTGATGCACGTTATGCTGAATTGGGAACGCCTTTTTCGAATGAACGAAAAGAAATTTATGCAGAAATTGATAAATTAAGAAATGAGTATAATTCTGCTTCTACCGAATTGGAAAAAGAAGTTGTGGGTACACAAACTGAAACAACAACTGGTCGCGAAGGTTATGGACCAAATGCGAAACGAAAAGCCGAATTGAAAAAGCAAAAAGCTGCCGAAATCGAAACTTATATTCAACAATCTGCACCTCGTTTGACTGAAATTAACAAAGAATTGGATCGGTTAAATGTGGCGAAAGAGAAAGAAATTGATGCAGCTAAACCAACCGAAGAAAATTACAATGGATTTGCAGCACGTATGCAGGCTTTAGATGAATTATCAGTTAATAATCCAATTTTAGGAACTGCAGCTATTTTTATAGCTCTTGTGTTTATCTCGTTAGAAACTGCGCCAGTTTTAGTGAAATTAATCGCGCCAAAAGGACCTTATGATTTTCTATTAGAAAAACATGAACATTCGTTTAAGATTTTTAGTAAAGAATCAATTCAGATTATGGATATCAAATCTGAAAAACGTGTGAAACATGAGTTAGAAAAAGCATAAATAATTAAAAAGTAACTTTAATTTAAAGTTACTTTTTTAATTTTGCACAAGATATGGAAACTTATAAAATAGAAATTTACGGAGAAGACGAAAACCAAATTCAACGAATGGAAGAGGTGATTGCTCCTATAAAAGATATACATGATTATTTTTGGAAAATTCTTTGGGTTGATGGCGAAAGTGAAACGGACGAATATTCGGTTTTCGAATTGCAAGAAGTCATTGATCAACAAGACGGAATTTTTGTGGAATATGATCAGTTAGAAAGTTTATGTTACAAAATGGAACATGTAACGGAAGCGTTGATTATTGGAGATCGAAAAGAAAATAATTTGCATGTAAATATTGAGGACGAAAATTTATATGACAATGAAGTCGTGTTTGAATTTGTGAAAGATTCACATTGGCAAATTTTGACTTCGGATATCAATATTGTAGATACGTTTAAAGTTTTCTTTCCAAATAGTAAAATCATTGATTAAAAATAAAAGCCACTTTTTAGTGGCTTTCTTTTTTATTTTTGATTCAATTTATGAAAAATTTGTAAGGTTTCTTTCGCTTCTTTTACATCATGCACACGCAAAATTTTTGCACCTTTTTGTAACGCAACCATATTCAGCACAGAAGTTCCGTTTAAAGCTTCTTGCGGAGTTGTTTCGAACAAATTATAAATCATTGATTTTCTCGAAATTCCGACCAACAAAGGAAAACCTTCAAAACCTAAAGCTTCCATTTTACTGAATAATTCGTAATTATGATCCAATGTTTTTGCAAAACCAAAACCAGGATCCAAAATAATATCATTAACTTTTGCAGCTTTTAACTGTGCAATTTTCTGCGAAAAATATTCGTTTACTTCCAGTGTAAGATCTGCATATTCAGGATTATTTTGCATCGTTTTCGGTGTTCCTTTCATGTGCATCAAAATGTACGGAACTCGAAGTTCTTTGATTGCATCAAACATATTTTCGTCCAATTCCCAACCCGAAACATCATTTATAATAGAAGCGCCAACTTTTACAGCTTCGCGCGCTACATTTCCTCGAAAAGTATCAACCGAAATAATCAATTCTGGATATTCTTCAATAATTTTTTCAATAATTGGCGCAGTTCTATCAATTTCTTCTTGCTCCGAAATATTTTCAGCTCCAGGTTTTGTCGAATAACCACCAATATCAATCATATCAGCACCTTCGGACAAATGTTTTTCAACTTTTTCTAAAATCAAATTCATCGATTGATTACTGCCTCCATCATAAAAAGAGTTTGGCGTTGTATTCAAAATTCCCATAATTTTAGGCTCGTTCAAATCAATCAAACGACCATTACAATTAATTGTCATATCTTAGAAGTTCTTTAAGCAATTTCAATTATTTTTGAAATCGAAACGAAATTATGAAAAATACCTCAATTCAATTTAAAGAAATCATCTCTGTTTGTAGAGATTTATATACAAAAAAATTACAAGATTACGGTCCGGCTTGGCGTGTACTGCGTTTACCATCGTTGACAGATCAAATTTTTATTAAGGTAAATCGCATTCGTACGTTGCAAGAAGCGACAGAGCGTTTGGTTGATGAAGACGAAGAAGGAGAATTTGTGGCGATTGTAAATTATTCGATTATGGCATTGATTCAGCTAGAACTTGGTTTCGCAGATCAGCCAGATTTAACGGACGAACAAGCTATCGATTTTTATGATAAATATGCGACAATTGCGCATGATTTGATGATGAAAAAAAATCATGATTACGGTGAAGCTTGGCGAGATATGCGTGTGAGTTCGATCACAGATTTGATTTATCAGAAAGTTTTGCGCACAAAAAGTATCGAAGATAATAAAGGAAAAACGATTGTATCAGAAGGTTTGGATGCAAATTATTTGGATATGATTAATTATTCGATTTTCGCCATGATTTTAATTAACGAAAAGAAAACTTCATGAGGTATTTGGTACAATTTGCTCGAATTATAGTTGGAGTTATTTTTATAATTTCTGGATTTGTAAAAAACGTTGATCCAATTGGATTAAGTTTCAAATTAGAAGAATATTTCTCACCAACAGTTCTTAATATTCCATTTTTAGAAAGTTTGAGTTTGCCTTTGGCAACATTTTTCTCCATTTTTGAAATAGTTTTAGGCGTTTTATTATTGCTTGGCGTTTGGAAAAGATTTACGACAATAGCTTTATTGTTAACGATTATTTTCTTCACATTCTTGACATTTTATTCAGCTTACTTCAATAAAGTAACCGATTGTGGGTGTTTTGGTGATGCGCTAAAACTAGAACCTTGGACATCATTTTACAAAGATGTTGTGCTTTTGGTGTTGATAATTATTTTAGTGATTGGTCAAAAATATATTAAACCTTTATTCGTTGAAAAAGCGAATTATGTAATCAATTTTGTTACAATTTTAGGTTCTGCAATTATTGCTTATATCGGAATTAATCATTTACCAATCATCGATTTTAGACCTTATGCAGTTGGAAAAAATTTGATTGAAGGAATGAAATCTCCGCAAGAATTAGGTTTAAAACCAACAACATATAAAACGATTTACACCATGAAAAATAGTGTAGATGGAAAAGTGGTTGAAATTGATGATTCGCAATATATTGCAGATGATAAGTGGTACAAACACGGAACGCCTTGGGTGATTGAAGCGGATAAAACGCGTACAATTGTGGAGAAAAAAGGGTACGAACCACCAATTCACGATTTTAATTTTGATTGCAATGGTGTTGATAAAACTTCTGAAATTTTGAATGCGCCGAAAGCGATCGTTTTTGTCATTCCTTTTGTTGAAAAAGTAAACGAGAAACAAATTGCGAAATTAAATACTCTAGGAAAAGAAGCGAAAGCAAAAGGTTTTGTTGTGACAGCGGTTTCGAATAATCCAATTAAAGGTTTAGAATTGGAGAATTGTTTTATGGATCAAACAACGATGAAAACAATTATTCGCTCAAATCCAGGAGTGATGATTTTAGAAAAAGGAACGGTAAAAGCGAAATATCATGACAACGATTTTCCATCAATTAATCGATTAGAAGAATTATTTTAAAAAGTGATTAATTATATTTTAAATAAAATTTTCTACGGATTTCTAACGCTTTTTGGTGTTGTGACTGTAGTTTTTCTATTGTTTTCTGTTCTTCCTGGAGATCCTGCACGTATGATGCTTGATCAGAAAGAAGATCCTGAACAATTGGCTCAAATTAGAAAAAACTTAGGTTTAGATCAACCTTTATGGAAACAATATGCTTTTTATATAAATGATTTATCGCCGATTTCATTTCATAATATAGACGAAAACAATACAACATATACTTCATTAAGTTCTGATAAATACAATTACACAAAATTGATGGATTTCGGAACAAATGAAATGGTTTTGAAAACGCCTTATTTACGTGAATCTTTTCAAAAACAAGGAAAAAGCGTCAGTACAATTATTGAAGAAACTTTGCCAAATACAATGGTTTTAGCAATTGCGGCTATTATTATTGCAACGATAATTGGGGTTGCGTTAGGAATTGTTTCTGCTTTGATGAAAGATACGTGGATTGATCGTGTTTTGTTAGTTGTTACAAGTTTTGGGATGAGTATTCCATCTTTCTTTTCGGCGATTATCATTGCCTATATTTTTGCATTTTTGATGCATGATATTACAGGACTGAATATGATTGGAAGTCTGTATGAAGTGGATGATTTGGGAGAAGGAAAACATTTGATGTTGAAAAATCTTATTCTTCCAGCGATTACATTAGGATCTCGTCCGTTAGCTGTTTTTACACAACTAACGCGAAATTCTTTGTTAGAAGTTTTGAATCAAGATTATATTAGAACAGCTTTTGCAAAAGGTTTATCAAGAAAAACTGTTATTACAAAACATGCTTTGCGAAATGCAATGAATCCAGTTGTAACAGCGATTTCTGGTTGGTTCGCTTCGATGTTGGCAGGTTCTGTTTTTGTAGAATTTGTTTTTGGTTGGAATGGTTTAGGAAAAGAAATCGTAAACGCCTTGAATACATTAGATTTACCAATTGTTATGGGAGCTGTTTTAGTAATTGCTGTGATGTTTATTGTAATTAATATTTTAGTAGATATTCTTTACGGAGTTTTAGATCCTCGTGTTCGCATAAAATAAATCAGTTTTAATTTCAAGAGAAATAATTATCTTGCAGTAAATATTAAACCAAAATAAAATACACTTTTTTATGCGTGATAGAATCGTAGCAGGAAACTGGAAAATGAACTTAAACTATGAAGAGGCAATTCATTTGGCAACAAATCTTAATGCTTGGGTAGCAGATAATCAGCCGATTGCTCAAGTTATTATTGCGCCTCCTTCTATTTATTTGCAAACATTATTAGAAGCTGTAGATGAACAATATATAAAAGTTTCTTCGCAAGATATTTCAGCTCATGAAAAAGGAGCGTATACAGGGGATATTTCGGCTGAACAATTAGATAGTATCGGATTAGATTTTGCCATTATTGGACATTCTGAGCGCAGAGAATATCAAGGAGAAACAGATATTATCATTGCTGAGAAATTAAAACAAGCGTTCAAGTATCAAATAAATCCAATTCTTTGTGTTGGAGAAAAATTGGAGGAACGTGAAGCAGAGAAACATTTTGATGTTGTAAAAACTCAATTGTTAGACGCTTTAGTTGCACAAAAACCAGAAGATCTTTCTCGTTTGATTATTGCTTACGAACCAGTTTGGGCAATTGGAACTGGAAAAACAGCTACACCAGAGCAAGCGCAAGAAATTCATGCATTTATTCGTAAAGTTTTGAATGATGAATTTGGAGTTGAAGTAGCGAATGATACAAGTATTTTATACGGAGGAAGTGTAAATGCACAGAATGCGGACGAAATTTTTGCTCAACCAGATATTGACGGCGGTCTTGTTGGTGGAGCTTCATTAAAATATGATGATTTTGTGCAGATTATTGCTGCATGTAAATAAATATAATGACTCAATCGAAAGATTGAGTTTTTTTATTTCCTTTTTCAATCTCTCTATTAATCAACGTTAGAATAGATTTATTGTCTGATTTAAGAAAATTATAACATTTCTTAGGATTAATTAAGATTTTTCGGAACAGTGTCTGCAAAGTTTTATAATGTACTAACTATTTAAAAAGTATCATTTTTAAACAAAACACATTTATTATGAAAAAATTGACGCAAGTATTAGGAATCGTAGCAATAGGGTTAGTTTCTTTCTCTTTTACTACAAAAAATGAAATTCCGGTAGCAACGCAATCATCATACAAAGTTGTAGAAGATGCACCAAAAGTTGTTATTTTAGATATTGTTGATAACATTGCAGCAGATTCAGGGACTAATATAGCTACTGAATTTAAATCTAAAGTTGAATCTTTGAATAAAGAAAATGTTCAAGTTCTTTTATGGAAAGATTTAACAAAAGGATTAAAAGAAGAAGAGAAAAGATCAATCATCGATAGTTTAAAACCTGAGTTAATTATGACATTAAACTTTGATAAAACTGATGACAATACAAATAAAGTTGCAGCAGTAGTTTTTAAACAAAATGTTGCTTTTGATGAAACAATAAAAGTAGCAAAAGAATTAACAGATAATTTAAATTCAACAGCTGTTAAAAATGATGGAGTATATCAAAATGATTCAAATTATATTCAAGATAATGCAGCTCCTTCAATATATTTAAGTGTAAAAGTGAAGAACGAGCCTACTTCAAATGCAGAAATTATTGATAAAATTTCTAATTTTATTGAGACAGCTCAAGTAAACGAATCAGGAGTAGTGGAAGCAACAACTGCTACAATTGATACTGTTACAGCAGCTGTAGATTCTGTAGCAACAGTAGCTGATGAAGTTGTGCAAGAAGCAAAAGATGTAAAAACAAAAGTGAAAAAAACTAAAAAATAGAATCCGTTTTTTCGAATATTTCATTTTTATTAATGATGAAAAAGTAACATTTTGTAACGAAATGTTACTTTTTTTTGTTTTTAGTTAGAGATAACTTAAGTTTGTTAAAACACTTCCAATTCAATGTCAAAACAAGGTTATATCGCGCGTTATTTCAATATTGTTCGTAAATTATCACAACAAAAATATTGTTCTTATGAAGATTTAGAGCGTTTTTTGGAAAGAGAATTTGAAATGCTTCAACTTAATGATGATACATTAGAGTTTAATTTCTCTAAACGTACATTACAGCGCGATATTCAAGAAATCAGAAATATATTGGGAATTGATATAATGTATAGTCGCAGTCAGCGTGGATATTATATTATTCAAGACGATTATAGCTCTGATTTATTTCTGAAAACTTTAGAAGAAATTAATAGTTTTTCTGCTTTGAAATTGACAAATTCGCTCGAATCTATTGTGTATTTGGAAAAAAGAAAGCCAAAACGCGCCGAATTTTTACCAGATATTGTACAAGCAATTCAAGGAAAAAAGAAAATTGAATTTCATTATCAAAAATTTGGAGAGGAAAAAGAAACGATTCGTAAAGTTTCTCCAATTGCAATTAGAGAGCACAATAACCGATGGTATTTGATTGCTGATGACAAAGGAATTGTCAAAAATTTTGGCTTGGAACGAATGAATAAAGTTTCGATTCTGAAAGAAAAAATTGATGATAATATAGAGTTTAATTACAATGATAAATACAAGTATTCGTACGGCATTATTGTTCCAAGTTCAGAAAAACCAGAGAAAATAGTACTTTCTGTGACCAAAAAACAAGCAGCCTATTTAGAATCTTTACCTTTGCACGAATCTCAGCAAATTTTAGAAACTAAAGATGATGAAGTTTTAATTGGTTTAGAATTATTTTTGACCGAAGATTTTATCAGTGAAATTCTTTCTATGAGTCGTTCGGTTACGATTATCGAACCAAAAAAACTGAAAGAAAAAATCAAAACAATTTTAAATGAGACATTAGAGAAATATAATTAGCGAGTTTCAAATTTCAAAACTCGCTTTTTTTACATTTCTTCAAATTCTAAATCGAAATTCATTCCCAAAATAGCTTTACCAGTAACTTTTTCTCCATTTTCAGGATTGATTAAGCCAGCCATTTTTCCAGTTTTTTGTTTGGTAACCAAATCCAAAATCTGTTTATCAGTTAGTTTTTTACCCATAAACTCAAATGGAATTTTGAATCCACATTCTTTAAAGTTTGCACATCCATAAGCTGCTTTTCCTTTGACTAATTTATGTGTTTTACATTTTGGACAAGTTGCATTTTCCAGATTAATTTCTTCTTTTGGTTTGCGCTCTTTCTTTGGTTTTTCCTCTATTTGAGCTGAATTCTGATGAGAAGCAATTGGTCTGAAGTAACTATTTTTCACATCAAATGTCAATTTCGAAACCATTTCAATCAATTCTTGTTTGAATTGTTCTAATTCGTATTCACCTTTTTCAATCAAACGAAGTTTTCGTTCCCAAACACCAGTCAATTCAGGAGATTTTAATAATTCATCTTGAATGGTATCAATTAAATCAATACCCGTTTGTGTCGCAATTATATTACGTTTTTTCTTTTCGATGTATTTTCTACGAAACAAGGTTTCGATAATATTTGCACGCGTAGAAGGTCGACCAATTCCATTTTCTTTCATCAATTCGCGCATTTCTTCATCATCCACTTGTCGTCCAGCAGTTTCCATTCCGCGCAATAGAGTCGCTTCTGTATAATGTTTTGGCGGAGTTGTTTTTCCTTTGTGAATAAATGGTTCGTGAGGACCTTTTTCTCCAATCTCAAAAATCGGCATTATTTTTTCCTCATCTTTTTCGTCTTCCTTTTTATCTTTTGCATAGACTTCACGCCAGCCCATTTCGAGAATCTGTTTTCCCGTAGCTTTAAAATTTATCGCAGAAAGTTGTCCATCTTTTCCTGTATTTTCAACTTTTCCTTCAACCGTTGTGTTGGCAACTTTACATTCTGGATAAAAAACAGCAATAAAACGTCGTGCAACCAAATCATAAATACGTTTTTCTTCGTTCGATAAACCTTGTGGAAAGATTTCGGTCGGAATAATAGCGTGGTGATCGGTTACTTTTGTGTTATCAAAAACTGCTTTCGACATAGGAATTGGTTGCGTCATCAAAGGAGCAATCAAATTTTGATAAGCGGTTAATTTATTTAAAATTCCTGGAACTTTAGGATGAATATCTTCTGAAAGATAAGTGGTATCAACACGAGGATAAGTCACAAATTTTTTCTCGTAAAGACTTTGTATATATTTTAAGGTATTCTCTGCCGAAAACGCATATTTTTTATTCGCTTCTACTTGTAAAGCAGTCAAATCGAATAGGCGAGGATTTTTTTCGCGTCCCTCTTTTACTTCGAAATCAATAATTTCAAACTCTCGATCTTTGATAAAATCTAAACCTTGTTTAGCTTTTTCTTCAGATTTTAAACGAGGTATTGTTGCATTAAATTCTACTTCTTTGAAAATTGTTTTTAATTCCCAATATTCATCAACCACAAAGGCATTTATTTCTTTTTGACGTTGAACAATCATTGCCAAAGTAGGTGTTTGCACACGACCAATAGAAAGAACCGTTTTTGGCGGCGCAAATTTTTTGGTAAACAATCGCGTAGCGTTCATTCCTAATAACCAATCGCCGATTGCACGCGCTTGTCCAGCAGAAAAAAGATTGAAATATTTTTCTCCATCTTTCAGGTTATCAAAACCTTCTTTAATCGCTTCTTCTGTCAACGAAGAAATCCACAAACGCTTCATTGGTGCTTTTGCACGCGCTTTTAATAACACCCAACGTTGTATCAATTCTCCCTCTTGTCCAGCATCGCCACAGTTTATAATCTCGTCGACTTGATCGTTCGTGACTAATTTTTCGATGATATGAAATTGTTTCGAGACACCTTTATCTGCAATTAATTTAATTCCGAAACTTTGCGGAATCATTGGCAGATAATTAAGATCCCAGCTTTTCCACTCGGGTGTATAATCTTGCGGTTCTTTTAATGTACACAAGTGTCCGAAAGTCCAAGTGACCTGAAATCCATTTCCTTCATAGTATCCATCGTGCTTTTGATTCGCACCAATTACTTTGGCGATATCTTTAGCAACACTAGGTTTTTCGGCAATACAAACTTTCATAGCATTTATAATTATTGAAGTGCAAAAGTCAAAATAATAATTTAATTCTTAAAAAAAAATATAAATATGTATAATTATTGAATAAATTTGCGATTAGGTTAGTTAATGAAAAGATTAATAGTTTTTAAAATTAATAGGTTGTTTTAGGAATTTTTACTGTATTGTTGAAAATTAAGTTATCAATTCGGTAAAAAATAGTGTTGATTTTGAGTGAAATTGAAATTTAACGTGATAACAACGCAAAAAATTTAGAAGAATTAAAAAATTTTCACTTAATTTACACCCACATTAATAAAAATCATAATATTTAAAAGAATTAGTAAATGGAAAAGAATGTAACAGTACCAGCTAAAACTAAAAAGGGAGGTCTTAACCCTGTGATTACTATGATCATTTTAATTGCAATCGCAATGGGGATCTTCAGATTTGTATTTGGAGCAGAAGGTAATTTCGAAGGAGGTGATGTAGAAAAAGGTAATCCTTTAAACTTTTTAGGAATTATTCATAAAGGAGGGGTGATTATTCCATTCTTAATGTCTTTCTTCTTTATGGTAATCGTTTTCTCAATTGACCGTGTTATCGCTTTAAACAAAGCAAAAGGAACAGGGTCTGCTGAGAAGTTTGTAAATGACATTCGTGCTTTATTAAACAAAAATGAGGTTAACAAAGCAATTGAATTATGTGACAAACAAAAAGGAGCTGTAGGTAACGTAGTTAAAGAAGGTTTAACAACTTACAAAGCTTTAGAAAACGACACAACGTTAAACAAAGAGCAAAAATTAGCTCAATTAGGTAAAACGTTAGAAGAAGCGACTACATTAGAAATGCCAACGTTAGAGAAAAACATGACAATCATTTCTACAATTGCTTCTGTAGGTACGTTAATCGCCTTAATGGGTACAGTAATCGGGATGATTAAAGCATTCTTCGCATTAGGTGAAGGTGGAGGATCTCCAGATGCAGCTCAATTATCAGTAGGTATTGCCGAAGCCTTAATTAATACAGGTATGGGTATTGGTGCTTCTGCATTCGCTATTATTATGTATGCTTTCTTAACTTCTAAAATTGATGATTTAACATTCAAAATTGACGAAGTAGGAATGAGTATCCAACAATCTTTCTCTGCTCACAATTAATATTCAATTGACGAAGCCTTAGAAGGATAGTATAAGGACAAAATCAAACAACAAACAATTTAGAATATTAATTAATAATACAGAGAAAATGGCAAGAGTAAAACCAAAAAGAAGAGGTCCTTCGATGGACTTAACAGCTATGTCTGACATGGCTTGGCTTTTGTTAACTTTCTTTATTTTGACATCTAACTTTAGAGAACCTGAAGTTGTTCCTGTCGTAACACCAACATCTGTTTCGAACCAAAAAATGGCAGCTGAAAACATGATGATCATTAAAATTGATGGTGAAGGTAAGTTCTTATTCGGATTAGAAGAAAAGGATCGTATCGCAACATTAGAGAAGATGGGTGATAAGTACGGAGTAAAGTTTACAGATGCTGAAAAGAATGCATTCAAAAGCATAGTAGAGTTTGGTGTACCAATGAAAGAGATGAGAAATTATTTGAATCAGCCTGCTGATAAACAACAATCATATCATCCTGGTATTCCATTAGATACGATACCTGAGAAAAATCAAGAATTAATTGATTGGGTATTTGAAGCAAAAGAAGTGAACCCAGATGTTTTCTTAGCAATTAAAGGGGATCAAAAATCTGAATACAAACAATTCAAAAATTTGATTCAACAATTGCAAATGAAAAATATGAATAAGTTCCAGTTAATTACATCTCAAGAATAATTATTAAGAAATTAGAAAATGGCACAAATAGAAAGTCACGATGACGGTGGCGGAAAGAAAGTCCGTTCCAAAAAGAATTCGACGAAAGTCGATATGGCTCCTTTGGTTGATTTAGGTTTCTTATTAATTACTTTCTTTATGTTTGCAGCGACATCGATCAAACCAAACGTAATGAACTTGAACATGCCTCCAAAAATTGATACACCAAAACCAACAGATATTCCTGAAATTAAATTAGCAAACTCTTTGTCTATTTTAATTGGAAAGGATAACAAGTTATTTTGGCATCAACAAGATGAGGCAGGATTAAATGTAGGAACACTTAATGAAACTGACTACTCTAAAGTTCGTGATGTTATTACAGCAGCACAAGGTAGAGCAGATAAAGATAAGTTTACAGTAATTATTAAACCGATGGATGATGCCACGTATGATAATTTAGTAACTATCTTAGATGAAATGGAAATTACAAAGTCTACTCGTTACGGAATCGTACCTGTTGCACCTTTTGAACAAAAAGTGTTTGACGAAAAAGTAGGTAAATAATTAGTTTAATTGTTAAATTTAAAAGAATTAAAATGTCAGAAAATAACAACAAACTAAAATCCTTAGACGAGATAGTATTTGAAGGTAGAAATAAAGCGTATGGAGCTTATGACATGAGAATGTCAGAGAAGAGTACTTTATTGAAAGCTTTCATTCGTGGATTTATAGTAATTGCGATTTTAGCTTTTGGTCTTATTGCTTCTGCGACAGGTTTGTTTGAAAGTAAAAAGTCAGAAGATGTAGTCGTAGATGTTCAGCTTGAGGATTTGAATATTCCTGAACCTCCAAAAGAGGAGGAAGTAGTTGAACCAGAACCACCAAAACCAGAGCCAGAACAAAGATATCAAGAAGAAACAGCTCAGGTGAAAGTGGTTATGCCAGAACCTAAAGCTCAGCCTAAAAAAGAAGAAACCGTTCCTGAAGTAAAGGAAATGGCAGATAAAGATTTAGGTTTAGTAGATAGAGAAGGTCCAAAATCAACAACACAAACTGGTGGTGCTAATGAAGTAAATACTAAAAAAGAAGCACCAAAAGATACGCCAGCGACTCCTAACCCAGGAAAAGGTACAGAACCTGCTGCTCCATCTACAGTAACTGCTCGTACAGCGGCTGTAATGGCGGTATATCCTGGTTGTGAGAAAGATGCTGCAAAAGGTAAACAAGCTGCTACAGACTGTTTATCTAGAAAGTTATCTCAAGATTTACAAGACGAGTTGCAAGATTTTGCGAATGATGCTGCTGGTCAAGGTTTATCAGGTGTTGTAGCTGCAAAACTTTCATTCCAAATTGATACGAATGGTAGAATTGTAGGTATTTCTCCAATGGGTGATGCTAAATTAGGTCCTGAAGCTAAAAAAGCTTTAGAGCGTATTACACAACGTCAACAAAAAAGAGGAAAAACGATTGTTCCTGCTCAAACAGAAGATGGTCGTGCTGCGAAGTTGAATTTCAACATTCCAGTTAAAATGCAAATTGAGTAAGACTTAATTTCATATATAAAAAAGAGGCTAAAATTAATTAGCCTCTTTTTTTGTGTATAATTTTTAGAACACATTTTATGTTTTTAATAAAATCCGCGTTGGTTTTCTTTATCAGATTTGATAAAATTAAAAAGCATCTTCAATTGAATGAAGATGCTTTTTTGATTATAAGAGTTATTATTAATTTAAAACGTAAAGCCTTTTAATAAACTTGTGTATCGCTCAATTCCGTGTTCTATTTCTGATAAATAAATATATTCGTCAGGAGTATGAGAACGAGCAGAATCTCCAGGTCCCATTTTTACCGTTTCGAAATTCATCATTGCTTGATCTGACATCGTTGGTGAACCATAAGTTGTACAACCTAATTCGATTCCTTTTTGTACAATTGGATGATTTTCTGAAATGCGTGAAGAATTTAAACGCAATGAACGTGCTTTAACTTCTGCTTTTGGCAAACAACTTGAAATAATATCAACAACTTCTGGATTTGAATATAATTCGTTTACACGACAATCTACAACCAAACGACATTCATCAGGAACTACATTGTGTTGTTTTCCTGCTTCAATTTGTGTAACTGTCATTTTTACTGGTCCTAACATATCAGAAACTCTTTCGAATTGATAAGTTTTGAACCAATTCATCACATCAATTGCTTCGTAAATAGCATTTACACCTTCATTTCTTGCAGCATGTCCAGTTTTTCCTTTTACAATTACGTCCATCACAACCAAACCACGTTCTGCAATTGCCATGTCCATTTGCGTAGGTTCTCCTACAATTCCCAAATCGATTTTTGGTAGATTCGGTAAAATACTTGCAACATTCAATTGGCCTGAACTTTCTTCTTCAGCCGTAATTGCGACAATCAGATTAAATGGTAAATCATCATTCAAGAAATTGATATACGTTGCCAATAAACTTACCGCAGAAGCTCCTGCATCATTACTTCCTAAACCTACTAATTTATCACCTTCTATCGTTGCTTTCAATGGATCATACGTCCAAGAAGAACCAAATTTTACCGTGTCATGATGAGAGTTTAATAAAATTGTTTTTTTGTTCTCATCAAAATTTGGATGAATACTCCAAACATTGTTATTCTGACGATGAGCTGTAGCGCCATGATCAGTTAAAAACTTGAAAATAATATCGGCCGTTTTATCTTCTTCACTTGAAAAAGATTGAGTTTCGATTAATTGACACAACAAATCGACAGCTTTCTTTTTGAGAACAGCTAATTCTAACATAAAATTGTTTTAATCTCTGAGTTAATGTTGCGCGCGTGTACCAAACATACATTTTTTACACCCGCATTGATTACTTTGAATGAATTGTCTAATTTCGGAATCATTCCTTCGAAAATTACACCTTCTTCTTTTAACTGCAAATATAAAGTTTCGTTAATTTTTGGGATCAATGTTGTGTCATCATTTACATCATGAAGTACACCAATTTTATCAAAACAGAAATTTAACTCTACTTCATTTTCTTGTGACATTGCAACCGCAATTGTAGAGGCAATAGTATCTGCATTGGTGTTTAACAATTGTCCATTTCCATCATGTGTAATTGCACAAACAACTGGCGTAATATTGTTGTCAATTAATAATTGAAATAATTCTTTGTTGACGCTTTTATCATTCAAATCTCCTACAAAACCATAATCAATAGTTTTTACAGGACGCTTAGAACCTTTTATAGCATTACCATCTGCACCCGATAAACCTAACGCATTGCATCCAAATTCTTGCAATTTAGAAACGATAGATTTGTTCAAATTTCCTGCATATAATCCTGTCACAACATCCAATGTTGGTTTGTCTGTAATGCGACGACCTTCGATCATTTTTGGTTCGATTCCCAATTGATTTAACATCTTCGAAGCACCTTTTCCTCCACCATGAACCAAAATTTTTGGTTCTTTAATTTCGGAAAACGTTTGTAGGAATTGCTCTAAGTCTTGCTCGTTATCGATAATTCCGCCTCCTATTTTAATAATTTTCAACATTTTAATAAATATGTAAATTTTGTTTGCTTTTTTTTGGTGATACAAAAATATAATATTTAACTTTGCATCTCAGTATAATAACTGAATATCTTGTTGATTAATGGAAGAAATTACTGAAATTGTTCTTCTCAATTATGAGAGTAGCTTTCGCAATGAAAGCACACCTTTTGGTTCTCATATTTTACTTAAGTGTGATGACAAAAGGTCATCTTTTCTCAGTTCCTCTTTATTAATCGACTTTCCCTTAAATTATGTATGTTAGAATAGCAAATGCAGATGATGCCAAGTACACAGAATTGTTGTGCGAATGGTACGAAGAATCAGCTCGTATGAGAAAAACGGGTATTGCTAAACGAAATCCAGTTTATCTTGAACGCAAAATGCGTAATGGAAATGCTGTGATTGCTTTTGATGATGATGATCAAATAGCAGGGTTTAGCTACATAGAAACGTACGAAGAAGAAAAATTCGTCGTAAACTCAGGTTTAATTGTTCGTACAGATTTAAGGAGTTCAGGAATTGGACGCGAAATAAAACATGCTGTTTTTGAATTGTCACGTACAAAATTCCCGAAATCAAAAATCTTTAGTATTACAACTTCTTTAGCTGTAATGCGTATGAACACAAAATTAGGATACAAGCCAGTAACATTTTCGGAATTAACACAATCGGATGAATTTTGGAATGGATGTAAAAGTTGTAAAAACTTTCACATCTTGATGGAAAATGATCGCGAGCGTTGTATTTGTACAGGATTGGTTTATGATAACCTTGATGACGAGTACGCTAAGCGCGCATTGGCAAATCAATCAAAAAAAGAAGATGAATAAATATACGAACTAAGGTTTTTTTTTGTCTAAAATGAGTATATTTGCATAAAATTTCGAATAAATATTCAAAATGAGTAATAAAAAATACAGATTCCAGATTATAAAAGATTTAATAACAGATCAAGAAATAAGTAATCAAGACGAATTATTAAAAAAATTAATCGATTTAGATATCACCGTTACTCAAGCAACTTTATCGAGAGATTTACGCGAATTGAAAGTTTCAAAAGTTCCTAATAGTTCGGGACAATACATTTATCGCCTTACAGAAAGTGCTGCTCCAACGGCAACCGTTACACATAACGAAAATGCAAGTTTGATTTTCTCTAAAAATTTGGGAGTTATCAAAACAAAACCAGGTTATGCAAACAGAATTGCTTTTGAGATTGACAACACACATTTCAATACTATAATTGGAACAATAGCTGGAGACGATACAGTATTAATCGTAATGAAAGAAGAGAGTAGCCGAGAAGAGGTTACCAATGAATTAAGAAGAATTATTCCCAATATAAACAAATAAACAAGCAATGAGCAACAAAGCAGTTTTAGCTTACAGTGGAGGTTTAGATACATCGTACTGTTTGGTTAACTTAACAAAAGATCAAGGAATGGAAGTGCACACAGTAATTGTAAATACTGGTGGATTTTCGGCAGAAGAGTTAAAAGATATCGAAGCACGTGCCTACGAATTAGGTTCTTCTAAACACGTGACAATCGATATTACAGATAAATATTACAACGATTGTGTTCGCTACTTAATCTACGGAAACATCTTGAAAAATAACACTTATCCATTATCAGTAAGTGCAGAACGTATGTTTCAGTCAATTGCAATTGCTCAGTATGCAAAAGATGTAGATGCAGAATACATTGTACATGGATCTACAGGAGCAGGAAACGATCAAATTCGTTTTGATGTTGCTTTTGCAGTTATCTCACCACAATCTAAAATTATTACTCCAATTCGCGACGAAAAATTATCTCGTCAACAAGAGGTAGAATATTTACAAGCAAATGGTGTAAACTATAGTTGGGAAAAAGCTAAATACTCTATTAACAGAGGAATTTGGGGAACATCTGTTGGTGGAGTAGAAACATTAACATCTAACCAAGCGTTACCAGAAGATGCTTATCCAACACAATTATCAAGAACAGAACCATCTGTTATAGAAATTGAATTTGAGAAAGGTATTCCAGTAGGTTTAGATGGAGAAAAATTATCTCCAGTAGCATTAATTCAAAAATTAAACGAAATCGGTGGTGAATATGCAATTGGTCGCGACATCCACGTAGGAGATACAATTTTAGGTATCAAAGGACGTGTAGGTTTCGAAGCGCCAGCAGCTTATTTATTAATCAAAGCTCACCACTTATTAGAAAAACATACACTTACAAGATGGCAATTGTTGCACAAAGATTCGTTATCAAACTGGTACGGAACTTTATTGCACGAAGCACAATACTTGGATCCAGTAATGCGTGATATCGAAGCATTCTTAGAATCTTCTCAAAATCATGTAACAGGAAAAGTGAAAGTACAATTAAATCCTTATCATTTCTCAATGATTGGAATCGAATCGCCTTATGATATGATGCAATCTAAAGTCGCTACTTATGGAGAAGAAAACGAAGCTTGGGACAGTAGAGATGCAAGAGGTTTCATCAAAATATTCGGTAATCAATTAAAGATTGTTCATAGTTTCGATTAATTGATTCTTTAAAGTGGATTCTAACGAGTCCACTTTATTTTAGAAATATAGTAGAGGTATTATACCTTAAAAAAACACGCGCAAAACATAACAAATGACAAACAAAATTAACGTAAGCATTGTAGGAGGTGCTGGCTACACAGCAGGCGAACTGCTAAGAATATTGATACATCACCCGATGGTTAATATTTCGTCTGTGTACAGTACATCAAATGCAGGCAACCCCGTTACCAAAGTGCACGACGATTTGTTTGGAGAAACTGACATCGTATTTTCGGATAAAATAGACGAAAATGCTGATGTCGTTTTTTTATGCCTTGGTCACGGAAAATCGGCAGAGTTTTTACAAAACAATACTTACTCAGCCAACACAAAAATTATTGATTTGAGCAACGATTTTCGATTAAATGAGAACCACATTTTCGAAGATAGAACGTTTGCTTACGGTTTACCAGAATTAGACCGAGAAGCAATCAAAACAGCTCAAAATATTGCAAATCCAGGTTGTTTTGCAACGGCTATTCAGTTAGCATTGTTACCATTGGCAGTGAATAATGAAATCAAAAATGATATTCACATCAATGCTGTAACGGGTTCTACAGGTGCCGGACAAAGTTTATCTGCTTCTACGCACTTTAGTTGGCGAAATAATAACGTTTCTTTCTACAAAGAATTTACGCATCAACATGAAGGAGAAATTTACCAAACATTGAATCAATTAGAAAAAGATTTCAATAACAAAGTATATTTTTTACCAATGCGAGGAGATTTTGCGCGCGGAATTTTAGCAGGTGTTTATTTAAAATCTGATTTATCAGAAGAAGAAGCAAAAAATATCTTCAATGAATATTACAAAAACGAACCTTTTACACATGTTTCTGATGCTCCAATTGCTCTGAAACAAGTTGTAAATACTAATAAATGTTTTTTACACGTACAGAAACAAGATGATGTATTGTTAATTACTTCTATCATTGATAATTTAACAAAAGGAGCTTCTGGACAAGCCGTAGAAAACATGAATTTGATGTTCGGTTGGGAAGAAAACTTAGGACTTAATCTTAAAACGGTGGCGTTTTAAAGAGTTGTACGTTATAAGTAATAAGTTGTACGTTCTATGCAGGATTATAAGAAATTAAAAGTTTGGGAATTAAGTCACGAATTAACATTAGTGGTTTATCAAAAAACTTCTGTTTTTCCGAAAGAAGAATTATTTGGTTTGATATCTCAGCTTCGTAGAGCTTCAAGTTCAATTCCAACTAACATAGCAGAAGGATGTGGAAGATTTTCACAAAAAGAGTTATCGCAATTCTTAAATATTAGTTTAGGATCAGCCAATGAAACATCATACTTATTATTCTTATCAAAGGATTTAAACTATATCACCGCAGAAGATTTTCAAGATTTAGAAAATAAAATTGAGCAAATTAAAGCGATGTTAATCAAATTAATCCAAAAAATTAAAAACGTATAACTTACAACGTAATACATAAAACATAAACAAAAATGAAACTATTCGACGTATATCCATTAATGAATGTAACTCCGGTTAAAGCTAAAGATTGTATTCTTTGGGACGAGAACGGAAAAGAATATTTAGACCTTTATGGAGGTCACGCAGTGATTTCTATCGGTCACTCTCATCCATATTATGTTGAGAAATTAACAGAACAAATTAATAATATCGGGTTTTATTCAAACTCAGTTAATATTCCGATTCAGCAAGAATTAGCAGAAAAATTAGGTAAAGCATCAGGTTATGAAGATTATACTTTATTCTTAATCAACTCTGGAGCAGAAGCCAACGAAAATGCAGTAAAATTAGCGTCTTTTCATACAGGAAAAGATCGTGTAATTGCGTTCAAAGATGCGTTTCATGGACGTACTTCTGGAACAGTTGCGCTAACAGATAATCCAAAAATTGTAGCGCCTTTCAATGCTCATCATAAAGTATCTTTCGTAGAATATAACATTGATGAAGTGAAAGAAGTAATTGCTGGAGGAGATGTTGCAGCGGTAATTTACGAACCAATTCAAGGAGTTGGAGGAATCATTTTACCTTCTGACGAGTTTGTACAAGAATTAAGAAAAGTTTGTACAGAAAATGGAGTGGTTTTAATTGCAGATGAAATTCAATGTGGTTACGGACGCTCAGGGAAATTCTTTGCACATCAACATTCTGGTATCAAAGCAGATTTGATTACGATGGCAAAAGGAATGGGGAATGGATTTCCAATCGGAGGAGTTTTAATCTCTCCAGAATTTAAAGCTTCTTACGGATTATTAGGAACAACTTTTGGAGGAAATCATTTAGCTTGTGCTGCAGCGGTAGCCGTTTTAGATGTGATTGAGCAAGAAAACTTAATCGAAAATGCAAAAGAAATTGGAGAATATGTTGGAATCCAATTAAATAAATTTCCAAAAATTAAAGAAGTTCGTGGTCGAGGATCAATGATTGGTATCGAGTTTGATTTCCCAATCGGCGAATTAAAAAACAACTTAGTTACAAAACACAATATTTTTGTAGGCTACGCTGGTACAAACGTTATTCGTTTATTGCCACCTTTAACAGTAACAAAACAATACATAGATAAATTCATATCAGCTTTAGAAACTGAAATTAACATTATCATCAATGGATAAGACAGTAAAATTAGTATTCCAAGACGGATTAGAAATCGAAGGAAAATCTTTCGGTGCGTATACTTCTGCCGCAGGAGAAGTAGTATTCAACACAGCTTTGGTTGGATATAATGAAAGTTTGACTGACCCTTCTTACAAAGGGCAGATTATGGTGATGACAGCTCCAATGATCGGTAACTACGGTGTTCCTGATGATAAAGCAATGATTAATGAAATTGAAGCTTGGATGGAATCGAACCAAATTCAAGTAACTGGATTGGTTGTTTCTTATTATGCTGATGATTATTCGCATTGGAACGCTATTCAAAAATTAGGAGTTTGGTTAGAAAGTCAAAACATTCCTGGTATTTATGGTGTTGATACACGTATGATTACAAAAAAATTACGTGAGCAAGGTTCTACTTTAGGAAAAATTGTTGCTGATACAGATGTCGCATACTATGATCCAAATGAAGATAATTTAGTAGATCAAGTTTCTTGTAAAGAAGTGATTCGTTACAACGAAGGTGCTGATATTAAAATTGTTTTGATTGATTGTGGAGTGAAAAATAACATCATCCGTTGTTTTGTAAATCGTGATGTTGAGGTAATTCGAGTTCCTTGGGATTATGATTATTCAACATTAGAATATGATGGATTATTTATCTCGAATGGACCTGGTGATCCAGCTTTATGTGTTCCTACAATTAATAATATCAAAGAATCTTTGAAAGGAGATAAACCAATTTTCGGAATTTGTTTAGGAAATCAATTGGTAAGTTTAGCAGCTGGTGCATCTACTTTTAAATTAAAATACGGACACCGTTCGCACAATCAACCTGTACAATTAGTAGGAACAAAAAGATGTTTCATTACATCTCAAAACCACGGTTTCGCAGTAGATGATTCGAAATTACCAGAAGGATTTAAAACATTCTTTACGAACTTAAATGATGGAACATGTGAAGGAATTCGTCACGAATCAAAACCAATTTTTACAGTTCAATTCCACCCAGAAGCAATGGGAGGACCAGTTGATACAGAATATTTATTTGATGAGTTCATCGAAGAAGTAAAAAAATATAAAAACGCTAACGCATAATCAGAATCACGATGTTAAAAAAAGATATTAAAAAAGTATTAGTATTAGGATCAGGAGCATTAAAAATTGGTCAAGCTGGTGAGTTTGATTATTCTGGTTCGCAAGCGTTAAAAGCGTTAAAAGAAGAAGGAATAAAAACAGTTTTAATCAATCCAAATATTGCAACTGTTCAAACTTCTGAAGGTATTGCAGACGAAGTTTACTTCTTACCTGTAACACCTTACTTTGTAGAAAAAGTAATTCAAAAAGAAAAACCAGACGGAGTTTTGGTTGCTTTTGGTGGACAAACTGCCTTAAACTGTGCAGTTGAGTTGAACAAAGAAAATATTTTCGAGAAATATGGTGTTGAGGTTTTAGGAACTCAAATTCCAGTAATCGAAGCGACGGAAGACCGTGATATTTTCATCGAAAAATTAAACCAAATTGGTGTATTAACAGCTCGTTCAGAAGCAGTAGAAACTGTTGCTGATGCAATGGAAGCTGGTAAACGAATTGGTTTTCCATTAATCATCCGTGCAGCATACGCTTTAGGAGGTTTAGGTTCTGGTTTTGCAAATAACGAAGAAGAATTATTAGATTTAGTTGAAAAAGCATTCAATTATTCTTCTCAAGTTTTAGTGGAAGAGTCATTAAAAGGTTGGAAAGAGATCGAGTACGAAGTAGTTCGTGACTCTTACGATAACTGTATCACAGTTTGTAACATGGAGAACTTCGACCCAATTGGAGTTCATACAGGAGAGTCAATTGTAATTGCGCCTTCTCAAACTTTATCAAATTCAGAATATCACAAATTACGTGAAGTTGCAATCCGTACGATTCGTCACCTTGGCGTAGTTGGAGAGTGTAACATTCAGTATGCTTTCGATACAGTTTCTGAGGAATATCGTGTAATTGAGGTGAACGCTCGTTTATCTCGTTCGTCAGCTTTGGCGTCAAAAGCAACAGGTTATCCTTTAGCTTTCGTGGCGGCTAAATTGGCTTTAGGTTATTCTTTGGATGAGTTGAAAAATAGTGTAACGCAAACGACATCTGCGATGTTCGAACCTGCGTTAGATTACTGTGTAGTGAAATTGCCTCGTTGGGATTTAAATAAATTCTACGGAGTTCGTCGTAACATAGGTTCTGCAATGAAATCTGTTGGAGAAGTAATGGCAGTTGGACGTTCTTTCGAGGAAGCAATTCAGAAAGGAGTTCGTATGTTAGACATCGGACACAGAGGTTTCGTAGCAAATGGATTCAAAATTCCAGAAGGAGAATCGTTGGATACTTGGTTAGCTGAGCCAAATGACGAGCGTTTATATGCGATTACTGAAGCTTTCAAAGCGGGATATTCGATTGAAAAAATTCATGATTTAACAAAAATCGATTTATGGTTTTTACAACGTTTAGAAAGAATTTTTAATGTATCAAAAGAATTTGAAGCGTTAGAAAGATTTGAACAAGTTGAAGCAGATTTAGTAAAACGTGCAAAATTATTAGGATTCTCGGATCAACAAATTGCAGTTTTAGTAAAAGGAGATCAAAACGTACACAGAAACGAATTAACAGTTCGTGAATTACGTAAAAACTTCGGAATTAAACCTGTTGTAAAACAAATTGATACGTTAGCAGCAGAATTCCCAGCACAAACAAATTATTTATATGTAACCTATCACGGAACTGAAAATGATTTGGAGCCAGAAACTGAGAAAGCAGTTTGTATTTTAGGATCTGGAGTTTATCGTATTGGTTCGTCTGTAGAGTTTGACTGGTGTTCTGTAAATGCAGCGCATACAGCATCAAAAAATGGTTACAAAACAATTATCATCAACTATAATCCAGAAACGGTTTCGACAGATTATGATGAGTCAGATCGTTTATACTTCGAAGAATTGTCTTTTGAACGTGTAATGGATATTTTAGATTTTGAACAACCTGAAGGAACAATTATTTCGACAGGAGGTCAAATTCCAAATAACTTAGCGATGAAATTGTACGATCAATCAATTAATATTTTAGGAACTTCTCCTTTAAGAATTGATGATGCAGAAAATCGTCACAAATTCTCTGAAATCTTAGACGAATTAGGAATCGACCAACCACGTTGGAAAGAGTTATCTTCTTTAGAAGCGATTCATAACTTCGTAGAAGAAGTAAATTTCCCAGTATTAATTCGTCCTTCTTATGTCTTATCTGGAGCTGCAATGAACGTAGTTTCAAATAAAGAAGAATTAGATGCTTTCTTAAAATTAGCGAAAGAAGTTTCTCCAGATTATCCAGTTGTAGTTTCTGAATTCGTACAAGGAGCAAAAGAAATTGAGTTGGATGCAGTTTGTCAAAATGGAGAAATTGTAGATTACGCAGTTTCTGAACACGTAGAATTTGCGGGAGTTCACTCAGGAGATGCAACAATGTATTATCCACCACAAAAAGTGTACATCGAAACAATTCGTCAAATGCGTAAAGTTGCAGCGAAAATTGCAAAACGTTTCGAAATTTCTGGACCAATGAACATTCAGTTTTTATCAAAAAATAATACAGTTCGTGTTATCGAAACTAATATTCGTGCTTCTCGTTCGTTTCCATTCGTATCGAAAGTTGCAGGAAATAATTTAATCGAAAAAGCAACAAAAGTTTTATTAGGATTAGAAGTAGAAAAAGGACATTCAGAAGTCGTTTACGATTTAGATTATGTAGGAGTGAAAGCTTCTCAGTTCTCATTTACACGTTTAGCAGGAGCTGACCCAGTTTTATCAGTTGACATGTCTTCGACAGGAGAAGTAGGGTGTATCGGTGATACAGCAGAAGAAGCTTTATTAAAATCAATGTTATCTGTTGGATATGAAATTCCTGAGAAAACCGTTTTAATTTCTGGTGGACCAATTGCTTCTAAAGTTGCTTTATTAGAGCCTGCGAAACAATTAATCGCAAAAGGTTACAAAATTTATGCAACAGAAGGAACGCACAAATTTTTTACAGAAAATGATGTGTATTCTACGCTTGTTTACTGGCCTTCTGATAAAAAAGAGCCAAATGTAATGTCTTATTTACATGACAAGAAAATTGATATGGTGATCAACATTCCGAAAAACTTAACAAAAGCGGAATTAGACAACGATTATCAAATTCGTCGTACAGCTGTAGATTTCAATATTCCGTTGGTAACAAATGCACGTTTAGCTTCGGCTTTCATTAATGCATTTACAAAATTATCGATGGATGATTTAAAAATCAAAACTTGGAATGAATACCGTAATAAATAGAAATTAGAATCTAGATATTAGAAGTTAGAAAGCCTCGCATTTGCGAGGCTTTTTTTATGTTATTTTTTTGAATTTGTCATTCCGACAAAAGAAGGAATCTAAATTTAATGCGAAGCTGAAACGAGTTCAATTTAAGTCATCCTGAACTTGTTTCAGGAACACATCATACGTGATTGCCTAATAATCTTGATTAAACATGAAGAAATGAATACACAATAATTCCAATAACAATTATTGAGAAAATAAACGTATTAATTCCTAAAAGTATAGCACCTTTAATTGTTGTAATGATAAATCCTTGGTTATAGAGTTTTTTCAACGCAAGGAAAAAGTAAACAATAATATATAAAACAATCAATGTATTAATTAAAGCTATTATGGCTGATACAGCATTACTATCAATATAATTTGAAAGTTTATTCAAAAGAAAAATTACCAAAATTGATAAAAGAATTACCGTAAAATAATGCAGTGTAAAAATTCCGTGATCAAAATACCACCATTTCTTTTTGTTGTAAAAAATCCATAAGAAGAAAGCAAACAAAGGCATGTATACAAACAAAACTTTCGGAATGACATGCAAAGATTTCTCAACAATAGCTTCTCCTAATTGTTCATCAGAAACCTTTCTTTTTCTCAACTCTTGGTATTTTTCAATAAAGGGAGATAATATTAGAACGTTATTTTTTACTTTAGATTGCAAGTTTTCAATAGATTCCTCGTTCAAATCTTCTAAAGAGTTTGCATTTTTATTTTTTTCAACTTCAGATTTTATTTTTGCACTTTGCTCGACAGTTGTCAATCCTTTGTTCTGTAAAGTGTCTATTGTAGCATTAAGTGCTTTTTGAATTTTTTCAGTATTTTCTATTGATATAGGTTCATTGGAACTATCATTATATTCAGTTTTATGAGAAGGAAATATAGAAATAAGGAAAAACGTTACAAAACTGACAAAAATGTACATTTTAACAGGATTAACAGAACTATTTCGTTTACCACTCAAATATTCTTTGGTTAAAACTCCAGGTTTCAAAAATAGTTTTTTGATTGTTTGCCAAAAACTTCCATCGTAATGAACAAAATCTTCGATAAAGTGAGTAAATAAAAAGTGAAACGGTTGACGTGTTTCTACATTTTCTTGTCCGCAATGTGTGCAATAATGTTCTTCTACGTAATGTCCACAATTTTGGCAATTATGATCTTCTCTTAGTTTTCCGTGACTCATGTGTTAATTCTTAGTGATGATAAATCTATAAAAAGATTATTTATTTTGAAATAATCACGAAGAAATATTTGATTAAATATAGATTAAGAAAATTAGCTTTTTTGTCTTTCTAAGTCATCCTGAACTTGTTTTAGGATCACATCATTTTATGATAAACTAAAGATAGATTCTCTACTTCGCTTCGTTCTAAATGACAATTGAGTAAATGTCATTCCGATGAAAGGAGGAATCTAAATTTATTTTCTTTTTCTAAAATTGAAAAATATACTAATAGTCAATAAAAATCCTAAAAGACTTAAACCTATCCAATAATATTTATTTCTTTTTTCGGCTGATAATTTATACAATTCAAACTCTTTTTGGATTAAATTCTCTTTACTTGAATTTGGAGGAGGCGGAATATTAAGAGTGTTTTTTTTCAGATATTCTTTACTAAGTTTTTCTAATTCTTCTAATTCAGATTGTTCAACAAATTTTAAATCAGAAGTTCTTGTACAAATATTTGTATAGATGCTAAAATCTGTGATAAATCCATAAATTAAATAGGTTTCATTTAATTCGAAGTTACTTCCGCAACCTCCAAACATTGATGAGGCAGGTGTGTAAATAGTTGTATAATATTTTTGTTTTTTATTTGTAATATCTATATTTTTTTTGAAATTTTTCTCGATTTCAAATGTATAAGCAAAAACAGGATTTGAAGAATAATCATAAAGAGTTGTATCAATTTTAATGACTTTTCCTATTATAATTTCATCAAATTCATCAAATGAATTTTTAACAGATGGAAATTCTCCACAACTACAACCAAACGTAAAAGTTGAGATTAAAAATATGAAAGTAAAAAAGTATTTCATTCAAATCAGTGTTTCCTCTAATTTACAATATTTATCCAAACAAAAAATCCACTTCAACAGAAGTGGATTTTTTTATTTCTTGTAAAAATAGTTAGCTTAAAACTCAGCGAAAAAAGCTTCTACTTTTTCTACGCCGTTTGCATCTAAAGCTTCAACCAATTCTTTTTTGATTTCAGTTAATTCTTTCTTTTTCGCTTTTTTCAAAACTGGTTTTGCAGTTTCCAAAAAGTTTTCGATTTGTTCTAAACCACGAGAACTTAAGAATTTTTCGTCTGTTTTTTTCAATTTAGCGTAAACTTGTACCAACATTCTACATTGTTCCAAAGCCAAAACGTATTCTTTTACAGTTTCTAACGTAATCATGTAATGCAACATCAATTGTACTGAAGGCATATTACGTTGATGACCAAATTTCGTGTATTTTTCTAATGCAATTCCAAAAGATTCTTTACTACGTTCGATATTTTTATTTAAAGCTGCAGAAATGACAACATTAAACCAATCGTCTGAATTATCAGAGTTTTGAGCGATATCGAAAAATGCATTATCCGCATTCTCAAAATCTTGTAAACTATAATATGATAAAGCAATTAATTTCTTAGCATCGTACATTTGTTTTGGGTCTTTTGCATCCAATAAACCTTCACAAATTTTGATACACATCTCGAAATTGCTGTTTCCAAATAAATCTCTCGCAGTGTTCAACAACGAATTAGTCGCATTCTGTTCCAACGCTTGCTCGTACATAAATTGACGCGCTCTCAAAACATCCTCGTATGTGATATAATCGTAATTGATTTTCATTTTTTTCGTCTCTTTGTTAATTCGCAACTAAATTAATTAAATCTTTAAGAAAGTACTTAATTATTTATCTTTTTTTAATAAATGTCGAATCACCGTTTCTGCCGCATGCAACCCGAATAAACCAGGCATCCACGAATTAGTTCCGTAAAACGATTTTTTATAATTTTTTCCATCCGTTAATTTAACCGAAGATTCATCAGGAACTTCTGTCGAAAAAACAGCTTTTACACCTTTATTAATTCCTTCTTTTTTTAATCGTTTTCTAACATTTTTTGCCAAAGGACAAACATCTGTTTTACTAATATCACGCACTTGTACTTTGCTTGCCAAATATTTTCCTCCAGCGCCCATATTGCTGATTACTTTAATTTTTTTGCGTTTTGCAGCTAAAATCAAATTAATTTTTGGTGTAACAGAATCGATGCAATCTAACACATAATCAAAATCTGGTGTGACGATTTCGTGTGTACGTTCTGGACTCAAAAATTCGTTGATACGCGTTAATTCTAATTCAGGATTAATGTCCATTAAACGATCGCCAACGATGTCTACTTTGTTCATTCCAACAGTTGAGTGTAAAGCGGGTAATTGTCGATTAATATTTGTAATATCAACAGTATCACCATCAACAATTGTCATTTTTCCAACTCCTGCGCGTGCGATAAATTCTGCGGCAAAAGAGCCAACTCCACCTAAACCAACAACTAAAATGTTCGAATTTTTTAGGATTTCTAAACCTTCTTCTTTGAATAATAATTCAGCTCTTTCTTGCCAAACTGCCATTGAAATGTATTTTAATTATGATTGAACTTCGTAACCGAAAATTGCTTTCCAATTTTTCGCTTGTTGAAGTTGTAATTCCTCGATTGTAATTTTTCTCAAATCCGCTGCAAAAGTATAAATTTCTTCAATAGAAATTTCGCTTGCATCATTTTCTAAAAAGAATTGATTCGCAGAAAGATTTGCAAATATAATTTGTAAGTTTTTGTTTGATAGAAGATTTTTACCAAAAGATGCAAAACAATTTTGCGCAATAATTTGATTGAGTAACTGTTCATTCTTATTGAAACCATGAAAAATAAACGGAATCGTCAATTTCATTTGTTTTCGAATCTGTAAAATTTCTTGATAAGCACGAACCGAATGTATAATGACTGGAAGTTGATGTTGCATCGCAATTTCTAACTGTTTTTTTAAAACGTTGATTTGTAATTCAAAATCTGTTTCGCACAATTTATCTAATCCAATTTCACCGATTGCTAAACAGTTTTTATTCGAAATAGTTTGATTAATAATTTCGATTTCTTCCTTTATTGATGAGGTTTTGATGTAAGCTGGATGAATCCCAATCGAAAATAATTTAGCTTCATTATTCAACTCATTTGGAAACTGATTATACAGTTCCAAAACATCTGTTTGATCGGATAAATGATGTGTATGCGCGTTGAGAAACATAGTTCAAATTTAATCTTTTTCAATGATTTTTCGAAATGTTAAAATAGGAATAGAATTTGCTATAGGAATTTGAATGAATTCAGATCATATTTTAAGTCCAAAAATGTTGAAGTTTTTGCCATGGCTTGGTGCGATGGCAATTTTTATGCAAGCTTTGGACGCTACAATTTTAAATACATCTTTACCTACAATCGCAAAAGAATTAGGAAAATCGCCTTTAGAAATTCAGTCGATTATTGTTGCGTATACGTTAACAATCGCTTTGTTAATTCCTTTGAGTGGTTGGCTTTCGGATAAATACGGAACGAAAAAAGTTTTTCAATCTGCTATACTGATTTTTACACTTGGATCCACACTTTGCGCATTTGCCACAACTTTACCTTTTTTAGTCATTTCACGCGTTATACAAGCGATTGGAGGATCGATGATGGTTCCTGTTGTACGTTTAGCAATTTTATATGCTTATCCAAAAAGTGAATTATTAAAAGTAATTAATTTTATAACTATACCAGGGTTAATAGGACCACTTTTAGGACCAACAATTGGAGGTATTTTGGTTGAAACGTTATCATGGCATTGGATTTTCATCGTGAATATTCCATTCGGAATTATTGCACTTTGGATGACAACTTTTGCGATCCCCGATTTTAAACATCCAGTTTTTAAATTTGATATCAGAGGTTTGATTCTTTTTAGTGGTGGTGTTACAATATTGACATTGATTATGGAATTGACATCTTCTCGTGTGATTGGTTTGCAAACAATCATTGCATTGACTGTAGTTTCTGCCTTTTTGATTGGTTTGTATATTTATCATGCAAAACATAAACAACATCCTTTAATCGATTTGAATTTGTTTAACATTAGAACTTTGCGAATTGGTATTATAGGAAATCTTATTACACGATTAGGAATTGGAGGAATACCTTTTCTTATTCCGCTTTTATTGCAAGTTGGTTATGGATATTCGGCTACTGTAGCGGGATTAATTATGATTCCATCTGCAACAAGTAACATTATTGCAAAATCGTTTGTTGTGCCAATTGTGAATAAATTTGGTTATCGAAATACGTTGATTTCCAATACAATAACTTTAGGATTAATCATTTGTATGTTTTTCTTTTTAGAATCGAAATCACCAATTTATTATATCATTCCGTTAATGGTTTTGAATGGATTTTTTAGTTCAATTCAATTTACGGCGATGAATACCTTGTCTTTAGCCGATTTGGACGAAAATACATCCAGCGAAGGGAATAGTTTATTATCGGTTACACAACAATTATCACTAACATTTGGAATTTCTGTAGCTGCATTAATTTTAGGCGTTTTTAGACAAGCAGGATTTGTAAATGGAGTGGAAGTACAAGCTTTTCGTTATTCATTTTTGACGATGGGCGTGATGACAATTTTATCAACTTACATCTTTTTCAAATTAAGAGAATCTGATGGCGCTTCAATGTCGGGGAAGAAATAAAATTTAGAACATAAAAAAATCTCTACCAAGTAGAGATTTTTTTCGTTTTATATTATTTTGATTTAATCATTGTAAAAATGATGGCGAAGTTCACCTTTCAAGTTTGCTTCGTATTGCGTTTTGAATTCTTCTTTCGAAAGGTTTTGACCTAATAAATAAATGGCTTTGGTAATTGCAGCTTCCATTGTCAAATCATAACTCGAAATTGCGCCCATATTTAGTAACGCATCACTTGTAGCATAACGTCCAAGTTCTACCATTCCGCCAGCACATTGCGTGTTGATGATAAGATGAACTCCTTTATTCGTTACTTCTTCCAGCAATTCAATAAACCAACTATCGGTAAAAATATTTCCTGTTCCGAAAGCCTCAATAATAAAAGCTTTCATGTTCGGAGCGTTTAAAACACTTTCGATAAAAGAACGATTCATTCCAGGGAAAATCTTCAAGACACCAACATCAGCATTTAGATTTTTGTTGATCGAAAGTTTATCCGTAACAACATTTTTTAACAATAAATCTTCTTTCACTTCCAGATGAACACCGGAAACTCCAATTACTGGATAATTCGGCGACTCGAAAGCATCAAAGTTTTCTGCATTAATCTTAGTTGTTCTATTCGCACGAAACAATTTATATTCAAAATACACACAAACTTCCTTGATAATTGGTTTGTCATTTTTACGTAACGAAGCCAATTGAATCGAAGTAATTAAGTTTTCTTTCGCATCTGTGCGCAAATCTCCAATTGGTAATTGTGAACCAGTGAAAATGACAGGTTTCTCGAGGTTATCAATCATAAAACTCATTGCAGAAGCTGTATACGCCATTGTATCTGTTCCGTGCAAAACAACAAAACCATCATAGTTTTCGTAGTTTTGTTGAATGGTTTCGGCAATTTCTATCCAATATTTAGGTTTCATATCAGACGAATCTATAGGCGTATCGAAACTATGATAATCGAAAGAACAATCTAACAGACCCAATTCCGGAATTTGTTTCAACAAATTATCAAAATTGAAAGGTTTCAAGGATTGGTCACCATAATCTTTCGCCATTCCAATTGTTCCTCCTGTGTAAATTAATAAAATTTTTGTTTGCATGCGGTTTGATTAATTTCTGGTTAAAATTAACCATTATAAAAAATCTGTACAACATCTTTTCTTAAACTCCGATATTTTGTAAATTGGATAAATAATTGTGAACAGAAATTTAAACTATCAACTTGATGAAACTATTACTTTTAGCCATTACAACTTTGTTAACATCAGCTTATGTTAATGCACAATCTGATGAAGGATTGTTTGAAGTTGAGTACGAAATGAACGGACAAGAACTGAAATCTTTTGCTTTTTCTACGGATAATTGTGCGCAGAATTTGATTGTGAAATCGTGGGAAAATTGGGTAACGAACAAAGAAGGTTCTTCTGCTTTTTTGAAAAGACATGAAGCGAGTAATATCAAGTTCAAAAATTCGCAAGATGTGTATAAATCTGTGATTAGTTTGGTTGATGAAGAAAATGGAAAAACGACTGTGATTAATACATTAACGGATCAAAATGGAATGACATTTAATAGTAATTCGGCAGAGTTTGATAAAATTTATGCTCAATTGCAAGATTTAGCAACAAAAACGAAGCAAGGTTGTGTACGAAATGAGTTGAGGTTAGCGAACGAAAATATGATTCGATTGACAAAAGAAAACGCTGATGCACAATTGAAAAAAGGAAACTCGATCAAATCATATCTAAAAGATAATAACACCTTATTGAAATTAGAAAGTAAAAAGCAAGCTTTGGGTGATAAATTGGATTTGGTGGTGAATCAATTGGAAAGAGAATCAAATGATAAAGTAACTGATGGCTTGATGAAGAAAAAGATAAAAACAGAAAATTCTTTGCGATCGATAGAAGATCAAGTAGTAACATTGAGCGGAAAAATACAAACTGCTGAAGAGAACGATAAAGGTTTAGACGCAAAAATTAATCAATTAACAAGTCAAATTCAGCAACAACGCTCGATTACAGAAAATTTAAAAAAGAAATATTCATCAATTGCACGATAATTGTTAGAGAAATTATATATTTACTAAATATCAACAAATAAATATTATTAAAATCAACTCGTTATGGGATTATTTTCATTTATCAAAAATGCCGGAGAAAAAGTCTTCGGAGGTGCAGAAACACCAGAAGAAAAAGCAGCTAAAGTACAAGAACAAGTTGCAAAACAAGGATTTGATTTGTCAGGAGTAACTTTTTCTGCTGATGGAGATAAAATTGTGGTAGCTGGACAAGCGTTGGACATCAACGAGAAACAAAAAATTTTAGCAACAGCAGGTAACATTGATGGAGTGGAAGGAGTAGAAGATCAATTAACATTGAAAACACCTTTAAAAATCGAAATTCCAGACTTATCTAAGACAATGTATACTGTGAAAAGTGGAGATTCTTTATCTAAAATTGCAAAAGAAGTTTATGGAGATCCAATGCAGTATCCAAAAATTTTCGAAGCAAACAAACCAATGTTAAAACACGAAGATAAGATTTATCCAGGTCAGGTTTTATATATTCCTCAGGATTAATACAATAGAAATAAAATATTAAGGTTAAAACTCCTACAACCAAATGATTGTAGGAGTTTTATATTTTTACAGCATGGTTTTTGCAGAATATATACTCGCAATAAAAAATAATAACATATATTCGTATAACTGAAATAAAAAAAATAATTATGAAAGTTTCAATTTTGCCAGTAGCGGTTATCGCTGCTTCAACTTTATTTAGTTGTGTGAGTCAGAAGAAGTATGATGAATTACAAAATAAATTCAATTCTGCTTACTCTGAGAACCAAGGATGTCAAACAGAATTGGCTGTAGCGAAAGCTAAATTAGCTAATTTTGAATCTAACCAAGGTCAGTACGAAAACACAGTTCAGAGTGAAAGAAATCAAATTAAACAATTACAAGAGCAATTGAAAAATTGTATTAATGGTGGTTCTAAAAATGTTTCTGAATTAGTGAACGAAATCAATCAGTCTAACAAATACATCAAACATTTGATCGATGCGAAAAGCAAATCGGATAGTTTGAACATGGTTTTAACAAACAACCTAACACGTTCTTTATCTAGCAACGAAGCAAAAGATGTTGATGTTAAAGTTTTAAAAGGTGTTGTTTACATTTCGTTAGCTGATAACATGTTGTACAAATCTGGTAGTTACGAAATTTCGCCTGCTGCAGGAGAAACTTTAAGTAAAATTGCGAAAATCATCAACGACTATAAAGATTACGATGTATTGATTGAAGGTAACACAGATAATGTGCCAATTTCTAAACCAAACATCCGTAACAACTGGGATTTATCTGCTTTACGTGCATCTTCTGTTGTACAAGCGTTACAAAACCAATACGGTGTTGATGGTAAACGTTTAACAGCTGGTGGACGTGGAGAATTTAATCCATTAACTACAAATGCTACTGCGGAAGGAAAATCTAAAAACCGTCGTACACAAATTATTATCTTACCTAAGTTAGATCAATTTATGGATTTAATTGGGCAAGCTCCAAAAAACTAATTTTGATAAAAAAATCAAATTAATATAGAAAGAGCCACTTTAAAGTGGCTCTTTTTTTGTAACTTTTTCCAAATTTTAATCAATACCAATGGAACTATATTATTCTTTTTCGGTTCTAATTGTTCTTGCTGCATTATTTTCTTATGCAAACCTTCGATTCCTAAAATTACCTGGAACAATTGGAATTATGATTATCGCCATGTTAGTATCTGTCGCTATCCGTTTATTGGGAGATAGCTATTTTCCTGATGCTACAAAAGACATGTTTCAACTCTTTAATAGTTTAGACTTTAATGAAATATTGATGGGCGCAATGCTTAATTTTCTGCTTTTTGCAGGCGCAATGCACGTTAATATCTTAGATCTGAAAAACTTGAGATGGACAATTGCTACTTATGCTACAATTTCGGTAGTATTATCAGCATTTATTATATCAGCAATTTTATATTATATCGCGCCATATTTTGGTATTCAAATTCCGTATATCTATTGTTTATTGTTCGGAACATTAATTTCTCCAACTGATCCAATCGTTGTATTAGGAATTTTGAAACAAGCAAAAGTTCCTAAAATTATTGAGACAAAAATTACAGGAGAGTCACTATTTAATGATGGTGTAGCCGTTGTAATGTTCGCAGTAGTTTTACAAATAGCAACTAATCCAAGTTTTGATGCTGACTTTGCAAGTGTTTCAAAATTATTCTTGATGGAAGCTGGAGGCGGAATTTTACTTGGACTATTATTAGGATTTACAGCTTCTAGATCCATGAAAAAAATTGATGATTATAAAGTTTCAGCTTTAATTACATTGTCGATTGTAATGGGAGGATTTTTGATTGCAAAATAACTTCATGTTTCGAGTCCTTTAGCTATGGTTATCGCAGGTTTAATAATCGGAAATTATGGAAAGAGATTCGCAATGAGCAAAACAACTCAAGATTATTTAAACAAATTTTGGGAGCTTATTGATGAGATAATGAACGCTATTTTATTCCTTTTTATAGGTTTCGAATTGTTATTAATAGAAGATTTAATGGATCAAATTCTATTAGGAATTGTCACAATTTTTATCGTCTTATTATCTCGAACATTATCAATTGTGATTCCAGCTCGTACTATTTTAAGAAAAAATACCTTTTCCAAAGGTTCGCTTATCGTTTTAGTTTGGGGAGGAATTCGTGGTGGAGTTTCAATTGCATTAGTTCTTTCGATGCCAAATTCGGAATGGAAAGATTTGTTATTAGAGATTACATATATCGTTGTTTTATTTTCAATTGTTATTCAAGGTTTAACTGTTGGTAAAGTAGCACATCGTGTTTTAAAAGACGAATCTGATGAAGCAAATAAAGAAGAAATGGAAGATTATCTTAATTCATCTAAATTGTAATGTTCGAAAGTCAATTAAAATTATTTACGCAATCTTATGATGACGCAATTTTTTATAATAATGACGCTAAGGTTGATGGTACAATTGGAGCAAAGTTGCACTTGTCTTACTATTATATCGACATTCCCTATAAAAATTGTTTGATTTATGTAGAACAAGAATTAGGAAATCATAATCTAGGAAAAATTCGAGTAACCTTAGATAAAATATCGTTACCAATTTTTACGATTACGAATATTAATCATCTTGTCAATTTATTTTTAAGAAAGAAACAGATTCTAAAAGTTGATTGTAGCAATGAATCTTTTAAACATTATTTACAGAATTTATTGATTGAAACTAATCTTGAAAAAATAGCAAAGGATAATTTATTCGAACCTAAAATATCAAGTAAAATTGAAGGTGAAAATTTGGTTATAGAAACAATTTACCATTTAGAATTTGAAGAAAAAATAGAAGCTTTGAAAGCTTTAATCGAATTTTACAAGAAATTAATTTCATATTAGCAAAAGCAACAAGCGCATCTATAGATGCGCTTGTTGCTTTAACAGAAGTTTAGAATTTAAAATGGTCTAGTTCACGAATTAATCTTTATTTTTAATAGAAATTAGAACAAGCCAACAGAATGAAATTAAAAGATTTATCTAATCAACTCGAAATATCTTTAGGAAGTTTACAGAATTTTATCAATGATTTTAATATTGATTTGAGTTTTTGTATTGACGAAAATTTTAATGTAACACAACAATTTATAGCATTTTCGGAAGAGAATAAAGACTTCTTAAAAAAATATGCAGAAGATTATTCCAAAGAAAAAACAATAGAAGAAATCGCTAAAACAATTGGAGCGAAAGAAGAAGAAGTGCTTCATTTTTTTGTAACAAATGGAATTCCTGCCGAGGTTGCAAAGCAGATGAAAACGGGAGTGTCAAGTTATTTGATTCATTCTTACATTGGGGGAAAATATCCGTTTATAGAAAAAGCATTTCCGCAATGCGAAGATTTTTCTGGTAAAAGTTTAGTTGGTTATACCGATTTGTATTTTTATATGACTGATATGTTAGATCCATTTATTAGCAAAGATCAAGGAGAAAGTTGGGGAATCTCAAAACCTGCTGGCTTGATTTTGTATGGACCTCCAGGTAGTGGGAAAATATATTGGGCAAAGAAAATAGCGGATATGATTGGTTACGAATTTGTACATATTTTCAATGATTATTTAGTTGGGAATTTTGATAACAAAAAGAATAAATTCTCCGATTTTCTTTCAAAAAAGATGAATCAACCTAAAACATTATTGTTTATTGATTCGTTCGACGAAATATTACATTCTACTTCTGTAAATACCATTTATCCCGAAATGGTCGATTTGTTTTATTCCGTTCTTAGACATATTCAGAAAAATGATACGAAAGAACTTTTGATTGTTGGAGCTGTTGAATCTTTAGCAAATTTGAATGATGAAATCGTTGCACCTGGTCGTTTTGATTTACATATTCCGATTTTTCCTCCAACTTTTGACGAGCGCAAACAATTACTTCTACATCACATGACTACGAATTTGGCGCAAGATTCTCCGTTATTATCAATTTTGAAAAATCAAAATGCGTTGAACAAAGATTTCTGGACGCCTTATGCGGCTGAAATGAAAATTTTCTCAAATACAATGATGATTGATTTTACACAATCGCTTAAAAAACGTTTATATGCATTATACAGAAAAGATGAAACGAAAAATATTGTGATGACAGAAAAGGTATTGTTTTCTGCATTCCAAGAAGCAAAATCGAAATTAACGCCTGATTATTTAAAACATTGCGCAATTTTCTTAACAGAAGCCAAGCAAAATGTTGGTCAAGATTTTCCGCATCGTCTGATCGAATTAAATGCTGATTTAGAGTTTTATTTATCATCAAAAGAAATTCCGATTACTAAAATTGGTTTCAAGCAAAGTGATGAAGCAATTTCTCCTACAGCTCAACAAGCAGTTGAAGAAAATAAAGAAGTTTAAAATAAAATAATATAAACCACAAAAAAGCGCTCTTAGAGCGCTTTTTGATTTTATAATTGATTAAAACTTACAAAGTTTTTAATGTCAATAATAAGATATTTCCTTTGTAAAGATGTAATTCTTTTCCAGAAACTTCGTAACGATTTACACTTTTCAACATCGATAAAAATGCTTTTTCTTCTTGCAAATTAGGACAAGCCATTTTAGTTTCAGAAAAATTAACAAAGCTTGTTACGCCGCTAACTTTTGTAAAAGCAGCATTGAAATTGTTGCAACCCGCAAAACCACTTACAGTCGAATTCGCTTCGTCTATAACCAACATTACGTCCTTATCGTACAAACCTTTTACTACGTTGTTATCGTTGATCAAATACCAATTTTGATTTGAAATCGAAACTTCCGATTTTGGTTTAATTTTAGCAGTACTTGCGCTTGTAGAACAAGAAGTTGCTATAAAACTCATCAAAATAGTTGCTGAAAATAAAGTTACAATCTTTTTCATTTTTCGGAATATTTTATCTCAACTCAGCGTTGAATTTTTCTTGATACAATTTGATTAATTTATTCATTAAACCATCAATTTCTTGATCACTTAATGTTTTATTTTCGTCTTGAATCATAAAACTTAAAGCATACGATTTTTTACCAGCTGGCAATTTATCTCCTTCGTAAACGTCGAATAAATTAACAGCTTTCAACAAATTCGTTTTCACTTCTTTTGTCGCTTTGTACAATTCTTCATATTTCACAGAAGAATCAAGCAATAAAGCTAAATCTCTACGAGAACCTGGGAATTTAGAGATTTCTTTGTATTTCAAATCGTGTTTGTTTGCTAAAGCAACCATTGCATCCCAATTTAATTGAGCAAAGAAAACATCTTGATTAACGCCTAATTTTTTCGCTAATTTTTTGCTGATGATTCCTAGTTTTCCTAATGGTTTTTGACCAGAAATAAACTCAATTCCATCTAAGAAATTATCATCTTTTGCAGGTAACTCATCTGTAATTTGAATATCTAATCGAACAAAAATTTGTTTAATCAAACCTTTCAAATCAGCAAATGAAGCTTTACGTAAATTTCCTGTCCACGATTCGCTATTAAAGTTTCCTGAAAGAACGATTCCTAAACATTTATTTTCTTCGTAAATCCCATCAATTTTGCGGTAAACTTTCCCAAATTCGAACAATTTAACATCCGAATTACGACGGTTGATATTAAACGCAACATTTTCTAATAAACCATTCAACAAAGTGCGACGCATAACAGCTAAATCAGCCGAAAGCGGATTTAACATGGCAACACTTTCTCCTTCTGGATAAAAGAAAACTTCTTCGTATTCTCTTTTCGTTAACGAGTTATTGATGGTTTCATTGAATCCGAAAGAAATCAATTGACGCGCAATAAAATCTTCGATTTTATCTGGACTAACTTTTTGATTTGGAACATAAGAAAACGAGAATTTAGAAGGTATTTCGATATTATCGTATCCATAAATTCTTAAAATATCTTCAATCAAATCCACATCACGTTGTACATCTACACGATAAGCAGGAACTTCTAAATCTAAAACTCCATTATTTTCTGACAAAATTTTAATTTCTAAATTTTCTAAAATCGATTTGATTTTATGTTCTGGAATTTCAACTCCTAATAATTCAACCACTTTATGTAAACGTAATTTTACATTAAAGTTTTGAATAGGATTTGCATAAATATCATCAATATTAGATGCAATTTCAGCACCAGCAATTTCAACTAACATCATCGCAGCTTTCTTCAACGCGTCGATAGTTATGTTAGGATCAATTCCACGTTCAAAGCGGAAAGAAGCATCCGTATTTAATGCATGTGCTTTCGCTCCTTTACGAATTGTTACTGGCTCGAAATATGCTGATTCTAAGAAAATAGTTGTCGTTGCATCCGAAACTCCAGAATCTTTTCCTCCGAAAACTCCAGCAATACACATTGGATTATTCTCGTTGCAAATCATCAATTCATGTCCTTTTAATGTACGTTCAACGCCATCTAAAGTTGTGAATTTTGTTCCTTCTGCTAATTTCTGAACGATTACTTTATTTCCTTCAATTTTAGCTGCATCAAAAGCATGTAAAGGCTGACCTAAATCGTGTAAAATATAATTGGTAATATCAACCACATTATTAATTGGCGATAATCCTATAACTTTTAAACGATTTTTTAACCAATCTGGCGACTCAGCAACTTTTACATTTTTTAAGTAAATACCTGCATAACGAGGCGCTGCTTCTGTATCTTTAACCTCGATAGAAATAGGATTTTTTCCGAAATCTGTCGTAGGATAATTTGATACATCATATGTTTTGAATGTTGACGCGATATCACGAGTTTTAAGGGCCGTATGTAAATCACGCGCTACACCAAAATGTGACATTGCATCCGCACGATTTGGCGTTAAACCAATTTCGATTTCGTGGTCAACTTCATCATTTTTTCCGAAAAGGTCGAACGTAGAAGTTCCAGGTTTTAAATCTTCTGGTAAAACCAAAATACCAGAATGATCTGTACCAATTCCTAATTCTACTTCAGAACAAATCATTCCGAAAGATTCTTCACCACGAATTTTTGCCTTCTTGATTTTAAATTCACCATCTGGTGAAGGTAAAACCGTTCCGACAGTTGCAACAGGAACATTTTGACCTTCTGCAACATTAGGAGCTCCACAAACAATTTGCGTTTCTTTTCCGTCTCCTAAATCTATTTTAGTAACTCTTAATTTATCTGCGTTTGGATGAGGCACAGCTGATAAAACTTTACCAACTAATACGGTTTCCAAATAATTTTTAGCTCCACCTACTTGTTCTACACCTTCAACTTCTAGACCCGTACTTGTAAGTGTTGAAGACACTTCATCAAGTGTGATATCTGTATCAATGTAGGTTTTTAGCCAATTGTATGAAATTTTCATTGTATTGTATAAATGAATTTTATGTATTCTTTTTGATTATGCGTTTAACATAACTGGCATAACTAACATTAAGATTTCTTCGCCATCTTCTAGTCCATCAACTGGTTTGATGATTCCTGCACGATTCGGTTCAGACATTTCTAATGTTATTTCTTCTGATTGTAAATTGTTCAACATTTCGATTAAGAAACGAGAATTGAAACCGATTTGTAAGTCAGTTCCGTTGTAATCACAAGGAAGTCTTTCTTCTGCTTTGTTTGCAAAATCGATATCTTCAGCAGAAATTGTCAATGAATTTCCAACTAATTTTAATCGAACTTGGTTTGTTGTTTTGTTAGAGAAAATTGCCACACGTTTCAAAGATGTCAAGAATAAGTTTCTGTTAATCGTTAATACATTTGGATTTTCTTTTGGAATTACCGCTTCATAATTAGGATATTTACCATCAATCAAACGACAAGTTAACACGATGTTTTGGAATGAAAAACGTGTATTTGTATTGTTGTATTCGATTGTTACATCGTCATTATTTCCTCCTAAAATATTTTTCAATAAGATAAGTGGTTTTTTCGGCATAATATATTCAGCAGCTTGTAAATTCTCTAAACCATTGCGAGTATATTTTACCAAACGATGCGCATCTGTAGCAACAAAACGGAAAATATCTGCATTTGCTTGGAAGAAGACTCCTGTCATAATTGGACGTAATTCGTCGTTTCCTGTCGCAAAAATAGTTTTGATAATTGCTTCTGATAAAATGCTTGCACTAAGTGTTGTAGAGCTTGCGTCTTCGATATCTGGCGTTTGAGGATATTCGTTTGCGTCTTCGAATGCTAACTGATAATTTCCTTGTTCTGAAACAATTTCCAACGTATTTCCTTCTTTTTGGATAAAAGTAAGCGGTTGCGCAGGGAAAGTTTTCAACGTATCAGTTAAGATTTTTGATGGAATTGCAATTTTTCCATTATCATTAGACTCAACTTCTAAAGTTGTTGAAATTGTTGTTTCTAAATCAGAACCAGTGATAGTTAATTGGCTACAATCCAATTCGAATAAAAAATTATCAAGGATTGGTAAAGTATTATTAGAGTTAATAACCCCTCCGATTAAGTTAACATTTTTTAATAACGTGTTGCTCGATACAATAAATTTCATATGAAGAATATTTCCTTAAAATATCTAACAAATGTAATAAATAATCAAGTAAAAAACTCAAACCTATACATTAAATATTATATAGAATGGCTTGTTGTTGATTATCAAATAGAAAGATGATTGTAAATTGATTGTTATTATTTGTTTAAATTTTCTTTGAATTAAAAACTTTTCACCCGTAAATTTGTCTTGTATATCGAGACTTTTAACAAATCTTTTTGACCAAATCTCATCCAAAAAGATTAATTTGAATTTAAAATACTATTCTATGAAAATTGAATTGAATTTAGAAGGAAAAAATGGAGTTTTTATACTTCTTGATGAGAATAATAAAGAAGTTGGTGAATTAACTTTTATGCTGAAAGAAAAACAAATGTTGATTAATCATACAGGTGTTAATCCCGAATTGAGAGGACAAGGTTTGGCCGAAAAATTAGTGTTAGAAGCTGTAGATTACGCAAGAAAAAATCAGTTGAAAATCATTCCATTTTGTAGTTATGTGAGCGTTTATGTTGGTAAACATCCAGAAGTGCAAGATGTAATTTAGAAAATTATGAATTTAGAAAAAGTTTTTGAACACAACCAAGAGTGGGTAAATAAACGTTTAGGACAAGACGAGCAATATTTTGATAAGCTTTCGGCTGGTCAAAATCCAGAAGTGCTTTACATTGGTTGTTCGGATAGTCGTGTGACGGCAGAAGAATTGTTGGGAGCGGAGCCAGGTGAGGTTTTTGTACACCGCAATATAGCGAACATGGTAATTAGTTTGGATATGAATACCACTTCTGTTTTAGACTATGCGGTAGAACACCTAAAAGTGAAACATATTGTAGTTTGTGGACATTATAATTGTGGTGGGATTAAATCTGCAATGATTCCGAAAGATTTAGGAATTATGAATCCTTGGTTGCGTAATATTCGTGATGTTTATCGTTTACATTCAGAAGAATTGAATGCAATCGAAAACGAAGGAATGCGTTACAACCGTTTGGTAGAGCTAAATGTACAAGAACAATGTGTAAATGTGGTAAAAAATCCTTTTGTACAACGTGCAATGGAAAATGGATTAGAAGTACATGGTTGGGTGTTCGATTTGTTTACTGGAAAATTAATTGATTTGAATTTAAACTTCGATAAAATCTTAGAAAATATCAAAGAAATCTACGATATCAACGAATAAATTTAACATTTTGTTATATCTGGTATAATAATTGTTCTTAAGACTGTTAACCAAACTATATCAATGATTAACAACCGTTGGATAAAAAAAATAGGTATCGCATTAATTTCAATTATTGCGGTACTTTTTATTTTAAGTTTTTACATCTCCTATTTTCTGAATGATCGACTTCCAAAAATCATTGCAGAAAAAAACGATACCGCTTATAATCTGACTTACGAAGATTTGAGCTTTTCTATTTTTAATTCGTCTTTATCACTAAAAAATGTTGAAGTTTCTCCAAAAGATTCTTTGTTAATAAAGGATTCGATTGACGCAACAGGAAAAGTCAAAGAAATAAATGTTGTCGGTATCAATTTTATAAAATTAATTACCAAAAAAGAAGTTGCTGCCTATTCAATCAACATCAATAATCCTTCTGTAAATTATTATCTTAAAGAGAAAAAAGATTCGGTCAAAAAAGATACAGCACAATCCAAAGTTGGGCAAAGTATTGATGTTTCCAATGTGAATATCAACAATGGCGAGTTTAATTTGTATTCTCAATCTGGAAAAAAACATATTGCAAATGTTTCTAATTTTTCGATCGATTTCGACGGCGTTCGTTTCAATGAGCGAACAGCGGACAAAAAAATTCCGTTCAGATATTCTGCTTTTGACATCAAATTAGATTCGATGTTTTTTGTAGTAAAAGATCAACAATTGATTAGAGCACGAAAAGTTCGTTTTAATGAAACTGATTTTGAGTTGGACAATTTCTTGATGAAACCGCTCAAAATGAACGGAAAAATGTACGTTCCAAACGATTCTGAAAATGATTTATTGGATATTGAATCACCACTTCTTTCACTTTCCAAGATGGATTGGGGATTTACTTCGGAAGATAAATTATATTTTAAAACAGATTTAATCAAATTCAAAAATCCAAAAATTACCATTATTTCTGCTAAACCAGAGAATAAAGTTGAGAAAGAAACAATCAAAAAAGTAAGCATAAAAACGGAAGATGCGGAGTTAATTAATATCAAAAAATTGCAAATAGAAAACGGTAAAATTCGTTCACTTTTCTCTAATGCAAAAACGGTAAAATATGCAATAAACAATGTTGCATTAAATATCGAAGGAATAAAAATGAATGCGTTGACGCGAACAAATGATATTCCGATTGATTACAAAACTTTCCGTATTAAGTTGGATTCGATGTATTATCGATTGAATGAAATGCACACATTAACAGCATCTAATTTTGATTTGACAGAAAAGAAATTGATTCTGAAAAATTTCAAAATGAAACCATTGATTTCAAAAAATCAATTTAATAGAAACTATACAAAATCAAATACGTTATTAGATGTCGAAGCGCCAATTTTGACGTTGAATAATAACAGTTGGGGAATAAAAAATGGTGATTTCTATTTTCATACAAATTCAATCAAATTGGATGAGGTAAATGTGAAAATCATCGATCAAAAGAATGAAAAAGTTATTGCGAAGAAAGTTGAAAAAGCAACAGAAAAGTTCTTGATTAATTTTAATCTTGGAATTGATACGATTCAAATCAAGCAATCTCGTTTTATTGCTTCACAAAAATTTGATTTCAATAATGTTAATTTGACGGTTTTAGGATTGAAAAATGATTATGGGAAAGAATTTCATGTTAATCATGTTATTTTCAAAAATCCAAAATTTACAATTTATGGACAGCCAAGACGAGTGGCGCAGCGCGAAGGAAAAACCTCAAAAGAGTTTAATGATGTTATAAAAGTTGATAAAATTTCGTTGGTAAATGGACATTTAGATGTGATTCCTTATCAACAAAAAACGCCGAATTTAACATTGAAGCAAATTCAGTTAGCATTTAATCATATTAATGTTGATCCAAAAACAATTCAAGAAGCGATTCCTTTTTCTTATAAATCTGTATTACTGAAATCTTCGGGAATTGATTTCGATTTAGGAAAAACGTATAAGATGAATACTGGAACTTTGCAGTTTCAGAATGGGAATTTGACCTTAAACCAATTAAAATTAACACCAAAACTTTCTCGAAAAGCGTATACAGCTTCATTAGATAAACAGGCCGATTTATACACTGTTTCTGTCAATCAATTACAAGGAAATGGAATTCAGTGGGGAATTTCTCCATCCAAAGATTTCTTTTTGAAAGCAAATCAAATAAAATTGAACCAGCTTTATGCTAACATTTATAGAAGTTTGGTTCCGCCTGATGACACAAAACGTAAAACAATGTTTTCACAAAAATTACGCGAAATGAAATTTGATTTAGGGGTGAAACAATTGCAATTGGTCAACTCTAAATTAGAATATGAAGAGGAAACGGCTAAAAGTATCGGAACAGGAAAATTGACGTTTTCATCTATAAACGCAACGGTTAAAAATGTCAATTCGGGTTATCGTAAAACATCTTTACCAGACGTTGATGTTGATTGGCGTTCAGAATTTATGAATGGAGATTTGCGTGCAAATTGGACATTTAATCCAATGAATCGTTCAGAGAAATTTAATATCAATGGTTCAATTTCAAAACTTCCTGCAAAAAATCTCGATCCTTTTGTGAAACCATATCTTAAGGTTTCTGTAGACGGATTTTTCAATCAAATAAAATTTAATTTTGATGGAAATGATAAAGTTGCTGGAGGAAATTTTGGAATAGATTATCAAAATTTGAAAGTGAATGTTTTGCGTGATGATGGTTCGAAAAGGAAATTATTATCAGCAGTTGGAAATGCGGCGGTAAAGAATGATTCTCGTGGAAAAATGAAAGAAGAAAAAGTAGAAAATATCGAACGAAAACAGGATAAATCATTTTTTAATTTCTTTTTAGCTTGTATCTTAGACGGTCTTAAAAAAGCACTTTTAATTATTTAAGAAAATGAAAAGAACAGTCTTCATAACCGGAGCAACATCTGGCATAGGAATGGCGACAGCAAAGAAATTAGCACCAAATTATCGTTTAATTTTGTGTGGGCGTCGTCAAGATCGATTAGATGAAATTCAGGCAGAATTGAGTCAAATTACGGAAGTTAAAACCATTCAATTTGATGTTCGAGACAAGGAAGCTGTTTTTAATGCAGTAGAAAGTTTAGAAAATGAGTGGAAAAATATTGATGTTTTAATCAATAATGCAGGAAATGCACACGGATTAGCACCTTTTGATACAGCTGATTTGGAAGATTTGGAAGCGATGATTGATATCAATGTAAAAGGATTAATTTACGTTTCGAAAGCAATTATTCCAATTCTTAAAGAATCATCAAATGCGCATATCATCAACCTTTCGTCGATTGCAGGAAAAGAAGTTTATCCAAATGGAGGAACATATTGTGCGTCGAAAGCGGCAGTAGAATCGTTGAGCAAAGGAATGCGTTATGATTTGTTGCCTTACGGAATCAAAGTTTCCAATATTGCGCCAGGAGCAGTGGAAACAGAATTTTCTTTGGTTCGTTTCAAAGGAAATCAAGAACTTTCTGATAATGTATACAAAGGTTTTGAGCCATTGGTTGGAGAGGATATTGCAAATGCAATAGAGTATTTGTTGCAACAACCAGAACATGTACAAATTGCCGATGTTACAATCTTTCCAAAAGCGCAAGCTGGAGGAACTGTTATTTATAAAGGATAATTTATTAAAATATATTCAATTGAAAGCCTCTATTTTAGAGGCTTTTTTATTTTATTCGAAAAAAGTTTCAAAATCGATGTAACACTTTTTAGTATTGAGCTGTCTTATTAGTAAAAGCACTCAATATGAATCAAGAAACGTTTAAAACATCGGTATTTGTCCACAAGGATAAGCTGTATCGTTTTGCGCGTAGGATTTTGATTAGTGATGATGAAGCGTTTGATGTTGTGCAAGAAATATTAATGAAATTGTGGGAAAAACGCGATTCGTTAATTGAAGTGGACAACATTGAGGCTTATGCAATGCGAATGGTAAATTATGAATGTATAAATCGATTACGAAAATTTGATGTTCGAGAGAATTATAAAAATACAACGCAAATCAATTTGAGTATTCAAGAAGATCCACAAGAAATAAAACCGATTATTCTAAATTTGATTAATCAATTACCAGACAAACAACGCAAAGTAATGCATCTGAAAGATGTAGAAGAACTCGAAATAAAAGAAATTGCTGAAATTCTGGAAATGGAAGAAAATGCAATTCGAGTAAATTTGATGAGAGCAAGACAAAAAGTAAGAGAACAATTAGAAGTTTTTTTTGAAAATGAAGAAAGAGCAATCTATTATAAATAAAGACGATTTTTTTGAGGGAAAATTAACCGATGATCAAGAAAAACAGTTGAAAAATAATGAAAATGATTCTTTTTTTGAAACATTAAAAGAGGAAAAAGAAGTCAAAATGGAATTAAGTTTTGATGATTTTATGACAAAAGTTGAAGAAAATCAACCAAAAGTTATAGAAGAATCAAAATCGAAAGAATTTTTTCTATGGAAAATTTCGGGAATTGCGGCATCCATTTTACTTGTTGTTGGATTATTTTTCTTCTTGAATCAAACAAATAAAATTGAAGATCATCAAGAAATTGTGAAAATAATTGAGCCTCAAAAAAAAGAAGTAGAAGTTGTTAAGAATAAAGAAGAAAAAACAGGAGAAGAGCCTAATACAGTGATTTCTGAACCAAATAATATTGAGATAAAACACGAAGTTTCGCAATTTGTAAAAGAGACAAAATCAATTAAACAAGAAAATAAAAAATCAACCATTCAACCAATTGAGCAAGAGATTATAAAGCCTGAAAGCGCAGAAAAATATTCATCAGATTTTGTGATTGTAAATGGTCAACCAGTTGAAAATATGGAAGAAGCGAAAGCTTTGGCTTATTCTACAATGAAATTATTTTCGAAAAATGTAGACCAAGGAGCGAAGGCAATCGGACAATTAAAATCATTATCAATAGAACTTTAAAAATAAAAATATGAAAAAATATGTATTCATTTTTGCATTATTCATTGTTGGATTTGCAAATGCGCAGACAAATAAATTCGTCGATATTTACAACCAATTTCAGGATAAAAAAGGCGTTACAACGATTACCATAAACAAAGCAATGTTTAGTATGATGGGAAGTATGACGGCAAATGATTCTGATTTGAAAGATTTGGATGGCTTGTTCAAAAAAATGAATTCGATCAAAATGATTATGATTGATAACACGAACAAAGATGCTAAAAATCAAGTGAAATCTGCTTTTGATAAAATGAAATTAGAGGAATTGATGTCGATAAATAAGGACGGAAGTAAAATTCGTTTTTTAACAGAAAATGCAAATGCAAAAGTTTTTAAAAATGTGTTGATGAGCATTAATAGCGACGATCAACAAATGTACATGATTATGGATGGTGAAATTACGGCATCCGAAATGAATAAAATGGTAAAAGAAGGGAATAAATAAAAGAAAAGCTGAGCAACGCTCAGCTTTTTTAGTTCAATATTTTCTCATAACAAACACTTTCTTCGACATCTTTGTATTGATCGTAATTTTCGATTCTTGTGTAATCACATCGCTCATACAAAGCGATTGCTTCGGGTTGTTTCAATCCAGTTTCCAAAATACATCGTTCATAATCCAATTCGATTGCCCAATTTTCTAACTCATTCAGAATTTTTGCCGCAATTCTATTTCCTCTAAAATCAGGATTTACATACATTCTTTTCACTTCCATCGTTGTGTCAGAATAATGTTTTATTGCACCACAACCAACAGGAATTTCGTTTAAATAGGTGATAATAACGTGATTTATCTTATCAACTTTATTAAATTGTGAAAAGAAAGAATGAGATTCTCCATCTCTTATCGCTAAATCTTTATCTAATTCTGTTACCAATTCTTGAAAATCTTTGTTAGATGAATTTGTTCGAATAATTTTTACTGAATTCATTTTATTGCTTTTGTTCAAATTTAATAAAACTTACGTTTTTTGTAACGCTAAATTCTATTTTGTTCAGCGGTTTTTTGCGCTTGTTTCGCATCTTTTACTTTCTGATTTCCGAAATTGTATTTTAAATTCAACATAAAATATTGCGTATCGCGATAATCTTTGAAATACTGATTTTGATTCGCATATTTCGTAGAAATCGTATTGCGATCAGTTTTGAAAATATCATTGAAAACCAAACCAATTTCGAAACGTTTATCCCATATTTTTTTGTTTAAAATCAAATAGGTGTTTTGAGAAGAACTAATATCAAACGAACCTTGAATTGCCTTCGAATTATATTGATATCCTGCCGAAATATTAAATGTTTTTGCTTTGTCTAAATCCAATTGCGTGCTCAATGAAAGGTGATAAAAAAAGACATCGTTTTTGTATTGCAGATTATCTGGACCAAAATAATAGTTTTGATTATATTCTCCCATCGCAAATAAATTCAGTTTCCACCACGATTTTAGATTAAAATTTTTCGAAAGATTTGCTCCAAAAGCTTCTCCATTTTTGATGTTTGTAAAATGATAAACAGTTTCAAAAGTTTCAGGATTTTGTAATGAAATTTCCATTGCCGGATCTTTTTCGTATCGATAATAGGTTTCGAAATTCCAATCTTTCAAAGTGTAGGATAAACTCAAATTGTGGATAATCGTAGAAATCGCATTGGCATCGCCCTGAAAATAAGAAAATAGATTGTAATATGATTTTGAAGGATTCAAGAAATTATAATTAGGTCGATCAATTCTTTTTCCATAATTCAAACCAATTTGTCCAGCATTTTCAAAATTATACATGACGTATAAAGTTGGAAAAAGATCGGTATTTGTTCGTTTATTTTGGCTAATTGGATTATCAGAAATCGTATTTATAAGAGCTGTTTCAGATCTCAAACCAGCTTTTGTTTCCCATTTTTTCCATTTGTAATTTCCAGAAATATATAAGGCGAAAATCTGTTCTTTGTAATTAAAAATATTACTTTTTTCGGGTTGATATTCGATTTGATTTTGGATCGATTCAAAGAAATCCAAATCATTATCATTCTTTACAAAACTATATTTCGCTCCCGCTTCCAAGCCGAAATTTTCATTAGTGAAACTATAATCAATTTGTGTAGAAAATAGATTCAATTTTTGAAGTGCAGCACTCAAAAAACGATTTTCTTCATAAGGTTTATCTTTGAAATTCAGTTTTGTTAAAACATCTTGATTTTCTTTGTAATAACGATGACTAAAATTGTTACTCCAAGTCAAATTATTTTTCCCATTTTTTTTGTCATAAACCAAATACGTATTAAAATTATTTGAAGCTTCGCGACGATGATTTTGTGTTGTATAAAATGATTCAAGTTGATTATTCGTTGTATTGTAAATATTTGTCGGAACGTTATAATTCCCAATTGAAGCAGGATTTCTAGAACCATTTATTCCAAACTGAAAATTCTGTAAACTATCAATTGAATATTGAGAAGCAAAGTTGTAAATATGTTGTTGTTTCGCAACTGTTCGACGGATCATGTCGCTTTCCCAACGTGTTTGATCTTTTTCATAAGTTGTTACATCAAAATTTTTACGAACATATTTTCCATTCACAAAATAATAACTTCCTGTCAATTGCCATTTTTCTGTATTGTAAGATTGGGTAGTACCCAGCATTCCTTTGCTATAAATAGATTGATGATAACGTGTTGCAATTTGTCCTTTGTAACCAGAAAGAACATTTTTCTTCATTTTAATATTTATAATCGCGCTTCCAGAAGCTTCATATTTTGCAGGTGGATTGGTAATTACTTCAACCGAAGAAACTGTTGCGCCATCAGTGTTTTCCAACAATTGTTTCAAATCATCTTGCGACATTAATGTTTTTTTATCATTAATCGTAACCAAAATTTGCGTATTTCCTCTCACACTTAACTGTTCATTTTTTAGAAGAACATTTGGCGTGTTTTTCACGATATCCCAAGCACTTAAATTTTGCAAAGGCGTATTTTCGACATTAAATTCTATCCGATCAATTTTTCGTTTCAACAAAGGTTTTTGACTAGAAACAACAACGTCTTTTAAGTTAATTGTTTCATCTTTTTGAAGTGTAATAATCAAAGAATTTTCTGAGTTGGCTTGATATGTCTTTTCAAATTCTTGGTAACCAAATTCTTTAATATAAATTATAAATGATTGTGCTTGATGAAGCTCAAAATTAAATTCGCCATTTTCGTTTGATTCAGTTATAATTGGATCTTGTGAAGGAATTTCAACTTCAATAGAACTATTTTTGATTGGTTGATTTTGTTCATCGATAATTTTTCCAGAAATAATTTGTGCGAAAATTAAATTTGGAAGTAGCAGAAAAAATGTCATTACTATTTTCATGGTTCAGATTTTTAACAAATCTCTTTCAAGTTTCGATTTTACTTGGTTAATGAACGGTTAACGATGAGTTAATGTGTAATTTATGTGCGAAAACAATGTATTTTTGAATTGATGAAAAGCTTATGAAATTATCTAAAAAACATTATACATTTATTTTTTCTTTTGCATTGATTGTTTTGGTTGCATTGCAAGCCTATTATATCTACAATTCGTATCGTTTGATAGAAAAAGATATGAATAAAGAGGCGTCTGAAATTGCTTTGAAAGTTGCAGATGAAATGAATCAAATCCAGAAAGTAATCGATGAAGATAATTTGATTAATAGTTTTAAGATGTTATCACATGAAAAGGATAAACAGTTTGATGAACTGAATGTTATTCGTTTTAAAATAAATAATAATCATCAAATATTTACGTCTAAAGTAGATTCGTTAGTGGATTTTTATTCCAAAGGAGAGAATTATCAAATTGCGCTGAAAATGGAAATTTATTCTATTTATGATGAAATCAATAATAAGGAATTATTACCTAACAAACCGTTGGTTATGTATCGTACATCATCCAAAATAAATCATCCAAAATCGATTAATCAAAGCGTATGGAGTTCCGATGATATTAGTAATCAAAAAGATTCTGATTTAGGAATTGATGAAAGTGTACGACATAAATACAAAGTGAAATCACAAACGTATTATGAGTTATTAAATCTTAAATTTTTAATTCTCAAAAAAATTATTCCTTTAATCATTGTGAGTTTGTTGATTGTTGGATTAATTGTCTTTTTGTATTGGAAAAGCCTTAAAAATTTATCGAGACAAGAAGAAAAAATCAATCAATTACATTTGACAATAGATTCTATTGCGCATGAATTGAATACGCCAATTACGACGATGAAATTTGCTCTGCATCAAGTTCAACATCAAGAAACGAAACAAATGATGAATCGACAAATTAATCGTTTGGAGCAAACTGTCGATTCTATTTTTGTAAAAAATGACGAAAATTCTGAGTTGTTAGATGAGGTTATTTTGAGTGAAATTATTCAAAATATTCAGCTTCAATATCCAGAAGTTAAACTTATTCATCAAAGTATTTTCGAGAAAAATAATGTATTAAGAACAAAAGATTTTCAACAAATAGCTCAGAATTTGATTGAAAATTCAGTGAAATATGGCGCTTCTGAAATTGTATTAAACTTTAAATTTCAAAAAGAAATAAAATTGAGTTTTTCGGATAATGGAATTGGAATTCCAACGAATGATTTGTCATTTATTTTTGATAAATATTATCGTGTAAACCGTTCTGTTAACCAAAATGTAAGCGGTTTGGGTGTTGGATTATTTTTGGTCAAGAATACAATCGAACGATATTTAGGAACAATTAGCGTTCAGAATAATAAAGACAAAGGTGTTCAATTTTTAATCGTTTTGCAGAATGAAAACTAAATTAATTTTAGTAGAAGATGATCAAGATTTGGGAACAGTTCTCAAACAATATCTCGAATTTTCTGATTTTGAAGTGACTTGGTTTGATCATCCGCAAAAATTATTGAAGGAAATAGAATTGTTAAAATCAGCTCAATTAATCATTTTTGATGTCATGTTACCAGAAATTGATGGTTTTTCTTTAGCGAAAAAATTAGCCGAAACCATTACAATTCCCTATTTATTTTTGACAGCTAAGGCGCAAAGTTTTGACCGTGTTTTAGGTTTGAAATTAGGTGCAGATGATTACATCACAAAACCTTGCGATCCAGAAGAATTGGTTTTGAGAATAAAAAATATTTTGAAAAGAAATCAACCTGTTTTAGAAGAATTGATTAAAATTGGAACTTATGTTTTTCATCCAAATCAATTGCAATTATCTTATCAAGAAGAAAAATTTCAGTTAACAGAAAAAGAAGCAGAATTGTTGAGTTTCTTGATTCAGAATAATCAAAAATTAGTGAGCCGTAAAGAGATTTTAGAAAAAATTTGGGGCGAAAACGATTATTTTATGGGTAGAAGTTTGGATGTTTTTATGACACGTTTGCGCAAATATTTTCAGAACGATGAAACGATAAAATTTGAATCAGTTCGTGGAATTGGGTTTAAAATTAATTTTCCTCTCTAAAAATAAAGCTGAACAGAAGTTCAGCTTTAATAACAAACAATTGAATTCTAAATTCAGTAAAGGGAACCGAATTTTATAAATGGATTTTTATATTCCTTGAGCAATCATAGCATCGGCAACTTTTACGAAACCAGCTATATTAGCGCCTTTGTAATAATTTATATTTTCTTGAAATTCACCTTTTCCATATTTTTTACATTGGTGATGAATTTTGATCATAATTTCTTTTAATCGATAATCTACTTTTTCTCTGTTCCAATTTTGACGAATCGAATTTTGAGACATTTCTAATCCAGAAGTCGCAACACCACCGGCATTTGCAGCTTTACCAGGTCCGTATAAAATTTGATGATCCAAAAAATAATGAACCGCTTCGGGAGTTGTTGGCATATTTGCACCTTCTGCAACCAATTTGCATCCGTTGAGATGTAAAGTTTGAGCATCTTGCAAATCCAATTCGTTTTGTGTAGCACATGGCAAAGCTATATCACAAGGGACTTTCCAAGGGTTTTGGTCAGAGAAAAATTTAGCGTTTGGATAATAATCAACATACTTTGAGATTCTGTCATAATTATCATTTTTAATTTTGAAAATGACCTTTAATTTTTCTGTGTCAAAACCATCTTCATCATAAATATATCCAGAAGAATCAGAAAGTGTTACCACTTTAGCACCCAATTCCAGAGACTTTTCAGCAGCATATTGTGCAACATTTCCAGAGCCAGAAATAGAAACAGTTTTACCTTTTAAGGTTTCTTTTTTTTCGGCTAGCATACATTCTACAAAATATAATAAACCGTAACCAGTTGCTTCAGGACGAATCAAAGAACCGCCATATTCCAAACCTTTTCCAGTTAAAACACCTGTAAATTCGTTTCGCATTCGTTTGTATTGACCGAATAAATAACCAATTTCTCGTCCTCCAACGCCAATATCACCCGCGGGAACATCTACATCTGCACCAATATGACGAGATAATTCGCTCATAAAAGATTGGCAGAAGCGCATAATTTCCATGTCAGATTTTCCTTTTGGATCAAAATCAGAACCACCTTTTCCGCCACCCATAGGTAAAGTTGTCAGGCTATTTTTGAAAACTTGTTCAAAAGCTAAGAATTTAAGAATAGATAAATTAACAGACGGATGAAAGCGCAAACCGCCTTTGTAAGGACCAATCGCAGAATTCATTTGTACACGATAACCTTTGTTGATTTGGATTTCGCCTTTGTCATCAACCCAAGTTACTCTAAACTGAATAATGCGTTCTGGTTCTGCAATTCTTTCAAGAATTTTGAATTTCTTGTATTTAGGATTTTCTTCTACAAATGGTAAAATGGTTTCGGAAACTTCTTCAACTGCTTGTAAAAATTCTTTTTCGTTTGGGTTTTTTGATTTAATTCTTTGAATGAATTTTTCTGAGTAAAATAAAGTATCCATGTTATTTGTGTTTGATTATTGATAAAATTACAATTAACAATAAAAAAAATAACATATTTTTTAAAGTAAACTTTTAATATTTATGAAGTTGATAATTTTGACTACTCAGAATCTTTAGGTTGATAATTTTTGAAACAAAAAAAGCAGGAAAATTTCCTGCTTAATAAATTTTGTATTTTTATTCAGTTTAAGACAAGGCTTATTTTTTGAAAAATCCACCCAATAAACTCATAGCATCTCCAATTCCTAATTGTCCGTCACCATCTTGGTCTAACAATTTTTCGAAACCACCTAAATTTACTCCACTTTGGTTTGTTTGAGTTGTAGAACCACCAACTAAACCGCCTAATAAACCAGCAATTCCATTTGAATCTAATCCAGCAGACTGTTTTTGTTTACCCAAATAGCCCATTACAATTGGTGCAACTAACGCTAAAATTTGAGTAACTTGTGCTGTATTCAATCCAGATTGTTGAGAAATTGCAGATTCTACATTTTGTTGTTTATTTCCTAAAACGTGACCTAAAATTCCTAATCCATCTTGTTGATTTCCTCCTTGACCTAAAAATCCAGAAAGATTATCCAAAATGCTCCCGTCATGTTGATTTAAAGCATTCGAAATTCCTTCAGCACCTCCGCCTTGTGCATTTTTATTTAAAGCAGACAATAAAAAAGGTACAGCTGCTGCAACAGCAGTTTGAGCTTGAGATTCATTAATCCCTAATTGTTTTGCAGCAGAACCAACAATTTGTTGTCCCATTGCACCCTGAATTAAATTTGTAAAGTCCATAAGTTTATATTATTTACTCAAATATACTATTTTTAACAGATTAATTCAGATTAATATTAAGAGTCCTACAAAGTATTTCTATTTTTGTACAATCAATTTTGTAAATGAAACAAATAAATCTTTTTTTAGTAATCATTATTGCGGTTTTGGCTTTATTGCCAATCGTTTTACCAAGTCGTTTCGATGAAGAAATGCAATATGAATTTGATGCCCCTGTTGGTTTGGTGTACGACGAATTTTATAATCTTCGTCAATTTTCGAAATGGCAACAATTTACAGCTGCGGATTCTTTGACAATCAAGAAATTTTCTAATACAAAAGAAGAGGACGAAAATTATATGATTTGGGATTCTGAAGATGCTTCAATTGCTTCTGGAAAAGTAACGATTGAAAATTTTTCGATAAATCGTTTCGTTAATTATACGATAAAATATGATGGTTGGGAAAAATTAGATAGTCTTAATGTTAAATTTGAACAACAAGAAAATGGAAAAACAACTGCAAAATTGAATTATTTAAGTCAAGAAATTCCTTATTTCTACCGCTATTTTGCTTTTTTCAAAAATCCTGAATCTAAATTTGAAAAATCTTTGGATAACCTCAATCAAAAAGTGAAAGTTAGATTAGATAAGGATCAAAAAGAAGGTCGATTGAATTATGGTGAATATCGAATTGTAGAATTAGGTCGAACAAATTTATTAGCAATTCGTAAGCAGTCAAGTTTAGCAGAAAAAGATATAATGGATAAAGTGGATGGCGCTTTTGAGGTGATTTATAAATCATTAATGAATAAAGATGAAGGTGGTTTTGATTTCGATTTAGGTTTCCCATATGTCTATTTTACTGATTTTGATAAAGAAAAAGATAAAACAACATTTTTTGCAGGAATACAATTAATAGAAGATTTGCCTTTACAAAAAGAGATGAAAAAAGTGGTTGTTCCTGGTGGAGATTATTTGTTAACATTGCATTTAGGACCTCGTTCTAAACGTGCACAAACAATCGAAAAAATGAAGAATTATGCAAAATCGAAAAAACTACAATTGGATACAAAGCAATTAGAAATTATGTTAAACGATCCGAAGGAAACTGATAGTTTAAAACTAATTTCTCGAATTTATATTCCAATTAAAAAACAATAAATACTTAAGAATTAACAATTTTTAAAGTACACTTAGCCACAGAAATGTGGCTTTTTTTGTATTTTTGCAACTTCTTACAAACGAACATGGACAAAGATTTTATTGAAGTTTACGGTGCACGTGAACATAATCTAAAAAATATTGATGTAAAGATTCCTCGAAACGAGCTTGTGGTAATCACGGGTTTAAGTGGAAGTGGAAAATCTTCGTTGGCTTTTGATACGATTTATGCAGAAGGACAACGTCGTTATATCGAAACTTTTTCGGCTTATGCGCGTCAATTTTTAGGTGGTTTGGAACGTCCAGATGTTGATAAAATTGATGGTTTGTCACCAGTTATTGCAATTGAGCAAAAAACGACCAATAAAAATCCGCGTTCTACTGTTGGTACAATTACAGAAATTTATGATTTTCTTCGTTTGTTGTATGCGCGTGCTTCTACGGCTTTCTCTGTTGAAACAAACGAACAAATGATTGCTTACACAGAAGAGCAAATCATTGAGTTGATCCGTGCACAATACAGCGGAAAGAAAATTGCAATTTTAGCACCAATTGTACGTTCAAGAAAAGGTCATTATCGAGAGGTTTTTGTGACATATTCTAAAAAAGGTTTTCTTGAAATGCGTATTGATGGCGAGTTGAAAGATATTGCACCAGGAATGATGTTAGATCGTTACAAAACGCATGATATTGAATTGATGGTGGATAAAATGTTGCTGAATGATAAGGTGAATGATCAACGTTTGCGTTCAAGTATCGATCATGCAATGCATCAAGGAAATGGAATTACGATGATTTTGGATTACGAAACCAATGAAACCAAATTCTTTTCTCGTTCATTAATGTGTCCATCGACAGGAATGTCATATGCGTTGCCAGAACCGAATACATTTTCGTTCAATTCGCCAAAAGGAGCTTGTCCAACTTGTACAGGTTTAGGCGAGTTGAAAGTGGTTAATCACGAAAAATTATTTCAAGATAGCGAAAAATCGTTGTTTGATAATTTGGAAGAATTATTTGAAGCGCTAAAATCATCTTCTCGAATAGAAAAACAATTGGAAGCGATTTTTGTCAAACATAATGTAGACCAAAAAGTAGCATTCAAAAAACTTCCTCAAGCATTAATTGATGATGTAATGAATGGTTTGAAAGAAACTTTGAATGTCGATCTTAAATTTGCATCAGTCAAAAAAACATATAAAATCGATTTTGAAGGATTGAATGAATTTCTTTCTGAAATAATGGAAGATAAAAATAATCCGTCTTCAAGTTCGATTAGCAAAAAGTTTGGAAAGAAAGTTATTTGTCCAACTTGCGAAGGAAAACGCCTTAAAAAAGAATCGCTTTTCTTCCGAATTGACAGTAAAAACATTGGAGAAGTTGCGGAAATGGATCTTCAATCGTTGCAAAAATGGATTGAAAATGCGCCAGTTTCGATGACGTCGAATCAACAACAAATTGCGCACGAGATTCTGAAAGAAATTTATACGCGTTTATCTTTTTTATTAGACGTCGGATTAGATTATTTGAGTCTTAATCGTTCTTCGAGAACCCTTTCTGGAGGCGAAGCGCAGCGAATTCGTTTGGCAACTCAAATTGGTTCTCAACTGGTAAATGTGTTGTATATTTTAGATGAGCCAAGTATTGGTTTACATCAACGCGATAATGTCAGATTGATTGATTCGTTGAAGAAATTACGCGATATAGGAAATTCAGTTTTGGTTGTAGAACACGACAAAGACATGATCTTAGAATCGGATTATGTGGTTGATGTTGGACCAAAGGCAGGAAAAAATGGTGGTCAAATTGTTTGGGAAGGTGAACCGGAACAAATGTTGAAATCAAATACATTAACATCAAAATACTTAAACAATCAGTTACAAATCGAAATTCCAAAAGAACGAAGAAAAGGTAATGGATTAGAATTGAAACTTTTTGGTGCATCTGGAAATAATCTAAAAAATGTAAATCTTACTATTCCTTTGGGTGAATTGGTTGTGGTTTCAGGGGTTTCAGGTTCTGGAAAATCAACATTGATTAATGAAACATTGTACAGAATTCTGAATCAACATTTCTTTAGAGCAGAAAAAGATCCGATGCCTTATAAAAAAATCGAAGGTTTAGAACATTTGGATAAAGTAATCGAAGTGGATCAATCGCCAATTGGTCGTACGCCTCGTTCTAATCCTGCGACTTATACGGGAATTTTCTCTGATATTCGTACGTTGTTTACAAATTTACCTGAAGCCAAAATTAGAGGTTACAAGCCTGGACGTTTTTCATTTAATGTAAAAGGTGGGCGTTGTGAAACTTGTCAAGGAGCAGGTTTGCGTGTGATTGAAATGAATTTCTTACCTGATATTCATGTCGAATGTGAAACATGTAATGGTAAACGTTTTAATCGTGAGACGTTGGAGGTTCGTTACAAAGGAAAATCGATTTCGGATGTGTTAGAAATGACGGTAAATGAAGCGGTAGAATTCTTTGAAGCGATTCCGAAAATATATCGTTATGTCAAAATGTTGCAAGATGTAGGTTTGGGTTACATTACGCTTGGGCAGCAGTCGACAACATTGAGTGGAGGAGAGGCGCAACGTGTGAAATTAGCAACAGAATTGGCTAAAAAACAAACAGGAAAAACAATTTATATTTTAGATGAACCCACAACAGGTTTGCATTTTGAAGATGTTAATGTGCTGATGAAAGTAATCAATAAAATTGTAGAATTTGGAAATACTGTTATCATTATCGAACATAATTTGGATGTGATAAAATTAGCTGATTATGTGATTGATATTGGTCCAGACGGAGGGAGCAAAGGTGGAAAAATTGTGGCAGAAGGAACGCCAGAAGAAATCATTAAGAATCCGAAAAGTGTGACAGGAAAATTCTTGACAGACGAATTGAAATAAATAAAAAAATCCATCTAAAAATTTTTAGATGGATTTTTTTATGACTTATAATCCGATTGAAACACCCATAAAAGGTTGTAATCCTGAAGAAAATATACTTTCGTTTTCTTTATATAAAACATTGTACATCACGCCAGCTTGAAATCTTACTGGTCCATTCGATTGATATCCAGCTCCCAACCATAACGCAGATTCGTCCATGTCAGTTTCATAAATACTGTTGTAATATGGCGTACGATCGTTGTACTTTTGTTTTCCTGTGTAGTACATATAGTTGGCTCTCAAGAAAATGTTCTCGATTGGAAAAAAGTTAATGTAAGGACCAACATTAAACAAATTTTGCTTTACATAGTCATCTTTCGCATACTGATAACCTGCTGTCGCACCCAATTCTAAATTGTTTGCAACCATATATCCAACACTTGGAGAAATATTAAACCCAAAATAACTATTATTCCCAAAAGATAGTCCCAAACCACCTCCAAAACGCCAATTATTATTAAGCGTTTGATTTTGATTAATTTGAGAAAAAGCAGTATAGCTTAGGGTTAAAGAAATGATAAATAAAAGAAACTTTTTCATAGAAATTTAATTAATTTTTAACTTTTAAAAATGGCTCTAATTGAAAAAACCACTATAAATTTGTCTCATCAAAAATAGTAATTCTGTTTTTAAGTAAACATCATTATTTATTTTAAGTTAATTCGAGTCGTTCATAGTTTTTAATTATAAAAGAATAGAAATAAGATTTGATAAATCTATAATTCATTCGTTTTCTGGTTCTATATTTGCATTAGTAAAGTTAATCAAATAGACAATATAAAATTTAATCATATGAAATTATTATCGCCAGAAAAAAAACAAAAAATCGCTGATATTTTAATTAAATTATTAGCTGATGAACATATTTTATACTTAAAAACAAGAAATGCACATTGGAATGTAGAAGGTCCTGATTTTCAGACAATACATGTGTATTTTGAATCGTTATATAACGAGTTACAAATTGTTATAGATGATGTTGCAGAAAAAATTCGTCAAAAAGATGTTTATGCACCAGCAACTATGGCAGAGTATTTGCAGTTAGCTCACTTATCAGAAACAAGAAAAACTGAAAACAAAGATAGTTTAAGTTTTATTGCTGATTTACTACACGATCACGAAGTTATTATTGACTTTTTGGCACAGGCTGTAGTAGAAATTGATGAGTTTCATGATATTTCAACTTCGGATTTCTTAGTTGGTTTATTAGAACAACATCAAAAAACTGCTTGGATGCTTAGATCGCATCTAAAATAAAGTTGAACATTATTTTACTTCATAAGTTTTTAGTGTTAATTCATATTAGTGTTAATTAGGTTGAGCCTTGGATTTATCCAAGGCTTCAGCTTTTTATGACGGTTTGTAATTAACCTCCTACTTCTTTTATTTCTGCATCAGCAGCATTTGTTTTTACAGAAGCAATTCCATTTTTAGCGCCAGATTCAGTTTCGTACGATTGGCTTGTCCCAATTACTTGTCCATTTGTTGCCTTTAAATTGAAATGCCATTTACCAGAAGCACCTTCTTTTAATTCGTATTTAGAATCATCTTGCGAATTTTTGCGAACAGATTCAATTCCGTTTTCGCAGCTTGCTTTTTGTTTATAACCTTCGCTTGCCAAAATATTTTGTCCATTTTTAGCTTTCAAACGAAAACGATATTCTCCTGCTTTGTCTTGATAAATTTCGAACATAATTTAATTTTTTATAAATATTTTATTTTGTTGATTGATATAAATTTATAAAAATTATTTGATAATTATCAATCTATAAAATATTTACAAAAAAAATCCTGAAAAATTATTTCAGGATTTCTATTTTTTTATTGAATTCTTTTTAAATCGTCAATATTATGTTTGTGCATATAAAGAGGAATGTGTTCTATAACAACGTCGTTCTTTTCTAGACCAAAAGATTTCGGAATGTTGAATTCTATTTTCTTTAATAAATAATAAACTTTTAGCGTGAAAAATTCTTTCATACTTAATTTAGTTTCAATTGAAGGAAATTTCTCAATCAAAACAAATTTCATGTCAGGATCTTGATTGTATTTTTTCAAACATGTACTCAGATATTTTAACTCTAATTCTCCATTTGCATACATATCGTTGATTACTTTTTTGATATATTGTTCTGTTTTTGGCTGAACTCTAAATCCTACATTAAATGTAATTCGATATATTTTTTGATCGACAATTGGCAATATTTTATAACTCAACGTATAGGGTTCACTATCTCGGTTAATGTTTACAAACCAATAGACATCTGCACGTTTTGGGCGTTTTGATAAAATAGATTGAATGCTATATTTTTCGATATTTTTTGGATTCGTAGATTTCGTTAAGTAAAATAAGAAAGTAGAGTATTTATTGATTGTTTTATCTTCGCTCAATTCTGTTAATACATTTGCGTAGCGCTTTATTTTAACGAATTCTAAGTTTCGTGAATTAAGGATTTTTCCGTAAAAACTACAATACATTATTACAAAGAACAACCATCCCATTAATAATGCTAAATAGCCACCATCAACAAATTTGACAACATTTGCTACGAAGAAAGAAGATTCTATCGCTACGAATATCGACAAAATTGCCACAATAAATACTTTGTTGAATTTTGTATAATAATTAAGGTAATAGGATAACAAGAAAGTCGTCATTAACATGGTAACCGTTATGGCAAGACCGTAGGCGGCTTCCATATGGGACGAATCTCGGAAATATAGAACGATAAAGACACAGCCAGCCCATAACATAAAATTGATTGTAGGAATATAAACTTGGCTTTTGTGTTCGTTTGGTTGAATAATTAATGTTCTTGGCCAGAAACCTAAGTTAATTGCTTCATTGATTAATGTAAAAGATCCTGTAATCAAAGCTTGTGATGCAATAATAGCTGCACCTGTGGCAATACAAATTCCAGGGATCAAGAACCAATCTGGCATCATTTCGTAGAAAGGATTTCTACCGTCTAACATAGGGTTGTCTTGGTGCATTAACCAAGCTGCTTGCCCTAAATAGTTTGTTACTAAACAAATTTTAACGTACAACCAACTAATTCTAATGTTTTTTCGACCACAATGTCCTAAATCGGAGTATAATGCCTCAGCACCTGTTGTACACAAGAATACAGCGCCAAGAATCCAGAATCCGTGAGGATAATTCATTAACAAGTTATACGCGTAATAAGGGTTTAATGCTTTGATGATACTTGGATGATGTACGATATGTAAAACTCCTAAGCCTAGAAGCATTGTAAACCATAAAACCATAAATGGTCCAAATATTTTTCCTACTTTATTTGTTCCAAATCGTTGGAAGAAAAATAACATCGAAAGGATAAAGATGACAATAGGTATAGTAGGTAGATTTTCGAGTCCGTTTAGCATTCGTAGTCCTTCAACAGCGGAAGAGACGGAAACGGGGGGAGTGATAATTCCATCGGCGAGCAAAGCAGAAGCTCCAATGATAGTAGGAATAATTAGGTTTTTACCTTTTTTCTTGATTAATGAATACAAAGAAAAAATTCCTCCTTCGCCATCATTATCCGCTTTTAGTGTCAACCATACATATTTGATAGAAGTCTGAAAACACAAAGTCCAAAAAACACATGATACGCCTCCGTAGACAATGCTCTCTTCAATCACGCGATTCTCGCCAATTATCGCTTTCATTACATATAAAGGACTTGTTCCAATATCACCGTAAATGATTCCAAATGCGATTAAGAGCGTTGCCGCAGTTACTTTGTTCATCGTATGGTTTGATTCCATAAGCAGTATTTTAAAATTTCTACGAATGTATGTCGTTGAAAAGAGATTAAACAATCTTATTTATTTATAATACAAAACCAACATTATACTTATTTTCGATACTAATTATAGCGTATTTTTACACTACTGCAGTCGGTTTTTTATTAATGGAATAAATTTAAGTATTATTTAATCATACTATTTATTTTATTAATCATAATTTAAAGTTACATTTCATTGAGAAATAGTAAATTGAATCATTATTTGTTAAACAAAATTAAATTTTAAAACTTTATTATGCTTGCATAATAAAAAAAAGATTATATTTGTTAGACATACACTAAAATATGTTAAGAGAAGATTTAACGATAGATTATTTATTGCGTTCAACATGGTTGTCAGTTCAGAAAATGTATAATGAGCAAGCAGGTGCTTACGATTCTACAATGGTGTATGCCTTTACATTATTATCAATAGATCCGAAAGGAGGTACGCCAAGTACGTCGCTAGGACCAAAGATGGGAATAGAGCCAACAAGCTTGTCGAGAACATTAAAAAACTTAGAAGCAAGAAATTTTATCGTTCGAAAACCAAATCCAGAAGATGGGAGAAGTGTGTTGATCACTTTGACTGAAGAAGGATTAAGAATGAGAGATATTTCAAAACATTTTGTTTTGCAATTTAATGAATCAATTAATAATCACATCGAGCCAGAGAAAATGCAAATTTTCTTGGAAGTGATTTATAAGATTAACCAATTAATATCGGACAAAAAAATATTTAAAAACAATTATGAGAAGACACGTTAAACACGTAACTGTATTAGGATCAGGAGTGATGGGGTCTGGTATTGCATGTCATTTTGCAAATATCGGAGTCGAAGTCTTGATGTTAGATATGGTTCCTCGCGAGCTTACACCACAAGAGCAAGCGAAAGGACTTACTTTAGAGAGTAAAGTAGTTCGTAACAGAACTGCTCAAACTCACTTAGATGCTGCTTTAAAAAGCAATCCTTCACCAATTTATGACAAAGCATTTGCTTCTCGTATAACTGTAGGGAATTTTGATGATGATTTCGAGAAGATTAAAAACTCGGATTGGGTAATAGAGGTTGTGATCGAAAGATTGGATATTAAACAATCTATTTTTGAGCGTGTAGATAACTTCCGTAAACCAGGAACTTTAGTCACTTCTAATACTTCTGGTATTCCAATTCATTTGATGGCTGAAGGTCGTTCAGATGATTTTCAGAAACATTTCTGCGGAACGCATTTCTTCAATCCGCCACGTTACTTAAAATTATTCGAAATTATCCCAACTCCTCAAACAGATAAATCTGTTGTTGAGTTTTTCCAAAACTATGCATCTTTATTTTTAGGTAAAACACCAGTTTTATGTAAAGATACGCCAGGTTTTATCGGGAATAGAGTAGGAGTTTACTCGATGGCGAAAGTGATGGAATTGGCGCAAGAAATTGGATTAACGATTGAAGAAGTTGATACTTTGACAGGTTCTATTTTGGGTCGTCCAAAAACGGGAACATTCAAATTGGGTGATTTGGTTGGTTTGGATACAGCATATAATGTAACAAAAGGTTTACAGCAAAATGCGCCAAATGACGAAATGATCCAAGGTTTGAAAGATTCAAAATTCTTGGATTTCTTAATCGAAAATAAATTCTTAGGAGATAAAGCGAAAAAAGGTTTCTATTATAAAGAAATTGATAAAGAAGGGAATACCAATCGTTTTGCCTTAAATCTTGATACGTTAGAGTATCGTCCAATGGAACGTGCAAAAGTTACAGCTGTAGAAACTGCTAAAAATGCAGGATCTATGCGTAATAAATTAGGTGTTTTATTGAAAGATTCTGGTAAGGCTGGAGAATTGATTCGCAAACATTTTGCTTCATTATTCGCTTACGTTTCTCAACGTGTTCCAGAAATTACAGATGTACTTTATCCAATTGATGACGCTTTAAAAACAGGTTACGCTTGGAAATATGGTCCATTTGAAACATGGGACTTGGTTGGGTTACAAAACGGAATTCAATTAGTAGAATCAGAAGGTTTCAAGGTTTCGGATTGGGTAAAAGAATTAGCTGCTTCAGGTGCAGATTCTTTTTATAAAATCGAAAATGGTAAGAAATTATTCTATAATCAATCATCAAAACAATTCGAATTAATTCCAGGTCAAGATGCATTTATTATTTTAGATAACATCAGAAAAACAAATGAAATCTGGTCAAACCAAGAAATATCTATTCAAGATTTAGGAGATGGAATCATCAATATTGAGTTCCGTTCTAAAATGAATTCTCTTGGAGGAGGAGTTTTACAAGGAATCAATAAAGGAATCGAGTTAGCAGAAAAAGATTATCGTGGAGTTGTAATTGGTAACCAAGGAGATAATTTCTCTGTTGGTGCTAATTTAGCCATGATTATGATGATGGCTGCAGAACAAGATTGGTGGGAATTGAATATGGCAATCAAAATGTTCCAAGATACAATGATGCGTGTTCGTTATTCATCTATTCCAGTTGTTGTTGCTCCTCACGGAATGACGCTTGGTGGAGGTTGCGAAATGTCAATGCATGCGGATAAAATTGTAGCTGCTGCCGAAACTTACATTGNNAACTGAATTCGCTTTAAAAGATGATGTAAAAGTAAATCATTTACGTGATAATTTCATGAATATCGCAACTGCGAAAGTGGCAACTTCAGCTTATGAAGCGAAGAATATGGGAATTATTCGTGAGCAAGATATTGTTGTAGTAAATGCCGAACGTCAAATTGCAGAAGCGAAGAAACATGCAATTATTATGGCAGAAGCAGGTTATACACAACCAATTCAACGTAAAGTAGAAGTGTTAGGAAAAGAAGCAATGGGAATGTTCTATGTTGGAACAGATTCTATGGTTGCTGGACGTTTTGCTTCGGATCATGATCGTTTAATTGCGAATAAATTAGGATATGTAATGACAGGTGGTAATTTATCTGAATCAACTTATGTTTCAGAACAATACTTGTTAGACTTAGAGCGCGAAACATTCTTATCTCTTTGTGGAGAAAGAAAAACATTAGAGCGTATTCAGCATATGTTAAAAACAGGTAAACCGTTGCGTAATTAAAATTGTAGTATTGAGATTTTAGATATTAGTATTGAGATGCATAAACTTGAGGATTTGATAATTTGGAAAAAAGCGATTGAGCTGACAAAACAAGTTTACTTGATTTGTTTAGAATTACCTCAAGACGAAAAATTTGGTTTGACAAGTCAAATTAAAAGAGCAACAATTTCAATTCCTTCTAATATTGCAGAGGGAGCAGGAAGAAACTCGAATAAAGAATTCGTTCATTTTTTATCTATAGCAAATGGTTCTTCTTACGAATTAATGACTCAATTAATTTTAGGAATAGAATTACAATTATTGAAAAAAGATAAAGTAGAACACATCATTTTATTGTTAAATGAAATTCAAAAAATGAATTATGTATTTCAACAAAAATTAAAATCTAATATCTAACATCTAAAATCTAACATCTAAATTTTTAAATAAAATGAAACAAGCATATATAGTTACAGGATATAGAACAGCTGTAGGAAAAGCGCCAAAAGGAACATTGCGTTTTACGCGTCCAGATGAAATGGCAGCTACAGTAATCAAGCGCTTAATGCAAGATTATCCAACTTTAGATCCAGCACGTATCGACGATTTAATCGTTGGATGTGCGATGCCAGAGGCAGAACAAGGATTGAATATGGCACGTCTTATCTCATTAATGGGATTAGACACAGACAAAGTTCCAGGTGTTACAGTAAATCGTTACTGTGCATCAGGATCAGAAGCAATTGCGTTGGCAGCTGCTAAAATTAGAACGGGAATGGCAGAATGTATCATCGCAGGTGGTGCAGAATCGATGTCGTATATTCCGATGGGAGGTTACAAACCAATTCCAGAAACAGATTTAGCGAAAGATCATCCAGATTATTATTGGGGAATGGGATTAACAGCTGAAGAAGTAGCAAAAGAATTTAAAGTGTCTCGTGAGGATCAAGATTTATTTGCATTCAATTCGCATCAAAAAGCATTAAAAGCAAATGCTGAAGGAAAATTTGCATCTCAAATCGTTCCAATTGATGTTGAATACAGTTTCTTAGATGATAAAGAAAAAGTTCAAACAAAGAAAATTGATTTTAAAGTGGACGAAGGACCACGTGCTGATACATCAATCGAAGGTTTAGCAAAATTACGTCCTGTTTTTGCGCAAGGAGGTTCAGTTACAGCAGGTAACTCTTCTCAAATGTCGGACGGAGCAGCTTTCGTTATGGTAATGTCAGAAGATATGGTGAAAGAATTAGGTCTTGAGCCAGTTGCACGCTTAGTTGCATATTCTACGGTAGGTTTAGCACCTCGTATTATGGGAATGGGACCTTTGTTTGCAATTCCAAAAGCGTTAGAACAAGCAGGAATGAAATTAGAAGATATTCAGTTAATCGAATTGAATGAAGCTTTCGCTTCTCAATCAGTTGCAATTATGCGCGAGTTGAATCTTAATCCTGATATCGTCAATGTAAACGGAGGTGCAATTGCTTTAGGGCATCCACTTGGATGTTCGGGTACGAAATTAACCGTGCAATTGTTACATGAAATGGAAGCGCGTAAAGCGAAATATGGAATGGTAACCATGTGTGTTGGTACAGGACAAGGAGCAGCTTCAATTTTCGAATATCTAAAATAATATATAGAATTGAGAGGTTAGATGATAGATTTCAAATTTATCTAACTTCTCAATTTTAAAATCTAATATCTAAACAACAAAAAAATATGTCTACAAATCCAAATAGATTAATCGGAGGTCAATATTTAATTAAAGATGCCTCTTACAATGATATTTTCACTTACGAAGATTTATCAGAAGAACAACAAATGATTTTGCAATCTGCAAAAGAGTTTATTGATAAAGAAGTAGTGCCTAAAAAACACCAAATTGAGAAAAAAGATTATGCGTTGATTGAAGAATTAATGCGTAAAATTGGTGAATTAGGTTTATTAGGGATTTCTGTTCCAGAAGAATATGGTGGAATGGGAATGGGATTCGTTACAACAATGTTAGTGTGTGACTATATTTCAGGAGCAACAGGTTCGTTAGCGACAGCTTTTGGAGCACATACTGGAATTGGAACAATGCCAATTTTATTGTACGGAACAGAAGAACAAAAACAAAAATATTTACCAAAATTAGCAACAGGAGAATGGTTTGCATCTTACTGTTTAACGGAGCCAGAAGCAGGTTCTGATGCAAATTCAGGAAAAACAAAAGCTGTTTTATCAGAAGATGGTAAAGAATATATCATCACAGGTCAAAAAATGTGGATTACAAATGCAGGTTTTGCTGATTTATTCATTGTTTTTGCACGTATTGATGATGATAAAAATATCACAGGTTTCATTGTAGAAAAAGATAAAGCTGGTGCTGGATTCTCATTAGGAGAAGAAGAAGATAAATTAGGAATTGTTTCTTCATCAACACGTCAAGTTTTCTTTAATGAAGTTCGTGTTCCAGTAGAAAATCTATTAGGAGAAAGAGACGGAGGATTTAAAATTGCAATGAATGCATTGAATGTTGGTCGTATTAAATTAGGAGCAGCATGTTTAGATGCGCAACGTCGTATTTTAGATTATTCGTTACAATATTCTTCAGAGCGTAAACAATTCAATACGTCAATCAATTCGTTTGGTGCAATCAAAGAGAAATTAGCTGATATGGCTGTTTCTGCATTTACTTCAGAAGCTGGTGCGTATCGAGCAGCGAAAGATGTGCAAGATGCAATCGAAGATAATATGGCAAAAGGAATGCCTCATAACGAAGCGGAATTAAAAGGTATTGAAGAATATGCAATTGAAGCTTCTATCTTAAAAGTTTGGATTTCTGATGCAACTCAAATTTCTGCCGATCAAGGAATTCAGATTTATGGAGGAATGGGATATTCGAAAGAAATGCCAATGGAAGCAGCTTGGAGAGATGCGCGTATTTCGAGAATTTACGAAGGAACTAACGAAATCAATACCTTATTATGTGTATCGATGTTAGTAAAACGAGCATTCAAAGGAAAATTAGATTTAATGTCTCCTGCAATGAATGTGGCGAACGAATTAATGTCTATTCCATCGTTTGATGTTCCAGATTATTCAGAATTATTTGCGCAAGAAAAAGAAATCATTGCAAATCTTAAGAAATCGTTCTTTATGGTTGCGGGTTCTGCTTTGCAAAAGTTTGGTGCAGAATTAGAGCAACACCAACAGTTGATTATTGCTGCTTCTCGTATTATGCAAGAAATTTATATGGTTGAATCGGCGATGTTACGTGCAGAAAAAATTGCAAATGTAAAAGGTGCTGATGCGGCGAAGAATGCAGAAAAATTAGTTCAATTACAATTATTCAAATCGGTAGAAATTATCAAAACAGAAGCTACTCGCGGTATCGTTTCTTTCACAGAAGGAGATGAGCAACGCATGATGTTATCTGGTTTAAGAAGATTTACACGTTACAACGAATATCCAAACGTAGTTAACTTAAAAACTGAAATTGCAGAATTGTTAATCAAAGAAAATAAATACACTTTCTAAGTATATTTTAAATACAAATTATTTAAAGCAGTCAATTTATTGACTGCTTTTTTATTTTTAATATGTTGAAATATAATTTGGTATATCATTTGATGATTCTAGAGTAAGTACTAGTCTTTATATAAGTTAGTTGAGTTTTCATGGTACTTAAGTTTTAGTAGAGAAAGGCCTCAGTTGTTCCCAATTGAGGTTTTTTATGCCTTGAGGTTAAAGTTTATTCATTAAAAATAAGAGAGTTAAGTCGATATTTCTTAATGAAATACTTTTCGAAAGAAATCATTTGAAGTAACTTTAATTCAAATTAATAACCCAAAAACAAAGCTTATGATAATTAATGCAGCAATTCTTATGTTGACCATGTTTGCAACATTTAGTATTATGTGTCTAGTCAAATTAGATGAACTTAAAAAAATAAAATAAAACCGAAACTCCATTTCTATAAATGGAGTTTTGTTGTTTTATAAAGTTATATTTACTTCAATTAATACATTCGAAATGAAAAAGAAGTTAGTTGTTTTAACCGGAGCTGGAATTAGTGCTGAAAGTGGAATTTCTACTTTTCGTGACGCGAATGGTTTGTGGGAAAATCATGATATTATGGAAGTCGCTTCGATTGATGGTTATCAAAGAAACCCAAAATTGGTTCAAGAATTCTATAATCAACGTCGAAAACAATTATTCGAAGTAGAACCCAATGCAGCGCATCATTTCTTGAAAGAGTTAGAAAATGATTTTGAAGTTGTAATTATCACTCAAAATGTAGACGATTTGCATGAAAGAGCAGGTTCTTCTAAAATAATACATTTGCATGGCGAATTGAGAAAAGCGCGAAGCGAAAAAGATGAGAATCAAATTATTGATTGGAATAAAGATATCAAACTTGGAGATTTGGCTGAAGATGGAAATCAACTTCGTCCGCATATTGTGTGGTTTGGCGAAATGGTTCCGGAAATAGAAAATGCGATTGATGAGGTTTTAAAGGCAGATATTTTGGTAATTATTGGAACATCGATGCAAGTGTATCCAGCTGCTTCGCTCAAAGATTATGCAAAAACAAATGTCCCAATTATCTATATCGATCCATCAGATACCTATACCAATTCATCTATTACGCATATCAAGAAAAATGCAACAGAAAGTATCGAAGAATTAAAAACTATTTTGAATAATTTTTAATCTTTTACGTTTTACTGTTGATTAATTAATTTAGAGAATATGAAGTATATATTTCTACCATTATTTGTTTTTTCTATTAATGCGGCTGCACAAGAGTTAAATCCATTCTATCAATCGATAGTAGATCAAGTTAAATATGATTCTGTTCATCAAAAGCTACAAAAATTTCAAGATTTCGGAATTAAAACTGTTGGTTCGTCAGCTCATGAAAATACATTTACATGGTTGAAATCTTATTATACAACATATGGTTATGCCACTATAGAGCAACAATCAGTTAATGTTTTTGGAAATGTTGGAAATAATTTGATCATAACAAAAATTGGAAAAAAATATCCTGATGAATTTATTATCATCGATGGTCATTATGATACATTAAATGGACCAGGAGCGAATGATAATGGATCGGGAACGGTTACTTTATTAGAAATTGCTCGATTAATTAAAGATATCGATACTGATTATTCGATCAAGTTTATTCATTTTACAGGAGAAGAACGCGGTTTAAAAGGAAGTCAGACATATGTCAATCAAATTGCAGTTCCTCAGAATTTAAACATTAAAGCTGTTCTGAATATTGATGAGGTAGGAGGAGTGGCGAATAAAGTAAATTCAACAATTGTTTGTGAGCAAGATGAAAGTAATCCAACATCAAATAATGCAGCTTCTTCTGATTTGACTAATCAAATGTCGAATATTTTTCCCTTGTATACAACTCTAAAAACTGAAATTTCGAATGCTTATAGTTCCGATTATATGCCTTTTCAGGCAGTTGGTTATCCAATAACTGGACTTTTCGAAAAGAATGAAACACCTTATGCACATACTGCTCAAGATATAATAGCTAATTTAGATTTGAATTATTTGACAGAAGTAGCGAAAGGGGCTTTGGCGACTATATTACATTTTTCTCAAGCACAAGAGAAGTTGACTACAACAGATCATACTATTTCAACTTTGCAAGTGTACCCAAATCCAGTAAAGAGAAACCTTCATTTTTCGCAGATTTTAAAGCAACCTACAATTTCTATATATAACGAAACAGGAATACAGGTCTATGAAAAGAAGTTTCAAACAACAGTTTCACAGATAAATTTAGAACATCTTACTTCTGGCGTTTATTTCGTTAAAATAAATTCGAATCAACATAGTTTTAAGATTTTGAAGAAATAAATTGTTGCGTCTCATTTATGTAATAAATTGACTTTTTTAGTTGAATAGTTACTTTTTTTGTCTAAATGGTAATCAACCTTTCGATACACGAGCACCGAACAAACCATACGCAATGGATATACAATGGATACAGAATACATATAGCGCGGATACACAACCGATATAGAAAAAATGCATTTTAGTGCATACAACCTCCATTTAGGTTAATGGATAACCAATTAGGTTCATTATTCGTCACTTCTAGTTAATTTGTTTATCTAAGGGGTAATTTTACATCGTTGTTGTGCCCCTTCAAGAAGAATACCGAATAAAAAATGAATATTCCAACCACAATAGAAACATAGGTTTTATTAAGTTTTACGTTCTACGCTTAACGTTTTACGGATTTTGTCATTCTGAGTTTATTTCAGAATCGCATCCAATGATACTTATTTTAGAGGTTTGAATCGCCTTGGTCATTGTGCTGAATATCAAGTGGAAATACTGTTTTTGGTCATGTGTTCTTACGATTTAAATGATTCTCAAAGGTTATTTTTGTAATCTACTTCATTTTATATTTGTATTCAAAAAGTGATTTTGTGTTATTTCGAAACCTTGAAAATTCTAGCCTCTCACAAATACATAATGGATTTTACTTAATACATTATAAATATTACATAGTACAACACTAAAATCTACTTTTTTAAATGAAATTTAAAGATTATCATTGCTCAAAAGACGAGTTTCAATCCATTGAAACTTTAAAAATGATATCCTTTTGTATTCCACTAAACATTTTTTTGTATAAAAAACAACTTGGCAATTATTACAACATCTGAACTACAAAAATCTTTTACATACATTCTACTGCCACTATGTTGCCTTTATCCTGCCTTTATGTTGGGAGTATCTAGCAAGTATCTGTAGATGAAAAAAAATTGGCCCTTGCGTTATATATGTTGTTTATATTTAGTGAGTGTTTATTATCAACCTCACCTTACGGGTGTACAATCACCCTCAAAAATTATATTTTTAAGCTGTTATAAGCTCAATTCCTGCTTTATCTGCCTTATATTTTATTTTGGTCATCAGTTTATAATAACTCCAATTTCTCAGTACAAAATCTTCTTCTTTGGCCAGCTCTATCTTTTCTTCTTGATCCATTAAAATAAGTGTTCCTGCTTTATTATTTACACAAAAATCAATTAACTTTCTGCTGTAAACATGTAGTCGATGATGCACATAATTTTTTTCTACTTGACTCATTTTATCTAGCGCTTTTAGTTTCCTCGTTTTTCCTTTGCCCGATTTTGCATAAGTTGCCCCAATTTGTATTCGTTTACGGGACGCTTGTATCGCTAACCTTCGGTATAGAAACTCTTCTTTGGTTCCTATAGTAAGCCGAGATTTTCCTATTTTTACAACCAACGGATATTCCAACGACAAAGAAACTTCTGCAATAATTTCGGGTTGTAATTGATGATTTTCTTTTTCGATCTCAACAACAGCTAACCAAAATATTTTACTTTTTTCTAACTTTATTTGTGATGTACAAAGTTTAATTTCTCCGCTTACCACTTGTTCCAATAACCTTTTATTACTTGTAAAATCTTTTCCCAAATAGGTTTTGAATGGAAGTTGAAACAACCGAAAACAAAAACATTTTTTCTCAGGATTGTAAGAGAAGCTACGTATACTTTCTGCTCCAAAAGGAAATGCCATATCTCGTTTGAAGTTTTTTAACGAAGCTTCTCCTTTCCAATATCTTTGAGAATCTTTGTTGTATGAACTGTGGAGTCTATTATTTAAACAAGATAATATATTGGTTGGAATTTCACCTTTAAAACGGTCTGATAGCACACGATAAGTGGTACTCATTTGCGAATTTTTTAATATACCCTCTGCATCTTTCTTCTCGTCCATTAATTTATATTTAACACCTTCAGAGAGGTACAAAAAATCTTTCATCATTTCTTGTACATACAAATGAGAAACAATCAAATTAGCGGCTTTAAAACATCTGTTTTGCCATCTATAAAGCTTGTCTAATGCCTCTTTGCGTTCTTCTTGAGTTGGTAAATCGATAAGTATTTGTATTTTTCGAGTGAGTATTAAAGTAGATTTTTCCATGATCAATAGTTTAGGGATTGAACTTTGTTTTGTTGAGTGAATTTATAAGCGACTATAAATTCATTGTGTACCTCTTTTTGAGACAATTGTAATGCTGAAGCTATTGTTGAAAAAGATTGTTTATGCTTACATCGAAGTTTTAAAATCAACGATTGTGTTTCAGATATTTGATTTTCCTTCTCTGCTGTAGAGACTGTTTTGGTTTTAATAATTAATTTATCTTGGTGACTTAAAATCTTCTTAAGATCATCAATAGCATGTTTAATTTCGTTACTCGTTTCAGTGATTCCTCTTCCCATTGCTTTAGCAATCGCTTTGTATTGAAATCCATGTTTTAAACAGAGTTCAATCAAATGCTTTCTTTCAGCACTTAATAAGGGTAATACTTTTATAATTTGATCAAAATAGTGCTGTTGTGTTTCTTGTTCGTTTAGGTTTTGAATGTTATCTGCGGGATCATATCCAGCTAAATAACTTTGATAATTCTCATAACTTTCTAGTGAACTTACAGTTCTAAAAAACTTATTCTTCGGTTTAGCATAATGCGAATAGCAACTGTATTTCATTACAAACCTTAAAAAGAATAAGATATGATAAGGAGATTCCATCTTTTCGCGATATTCCCATAATTTTAGAAATGCATCTTGTACCAAGCATTCTACTACAAATTCATCCTCAATTATTTGTTTACCAAACCAAAAGATTCGTTTATTGTACCTGACATAAATACGTTCGAAGGCAGTAGAATTACCTTTTTTTAATAATTCAAATTCTTTTTCTAGCATAATAAAGGTGGTTTTATTTATGTTTTACGTGATACGTATGACGTTCTACGTTTTTACATAGTTTTTAAATTCAACATTAGTTTTAAAAGTCACTCTTTTTCCTGTACATCGCGCCAACTTTGTTTTTGGGAAAGGGTTTTTTGTTTTTTATTTCAAATTTGTTCTTTACTTTCATTTTTTTGCTCATCCAAAAAACGAAACAAAAAAAGATGCCGACAGTAGTCTCTCAATGATTCAACTAAATAAATTATTTCCATAAAGTTGATAACTCACTTCGTTCAAACACCTCAACTTTTTTATTCCAATAATTTAGAGTTGAATTGCATTTCGATTCTAAATCGTCGGATTTTTAACTCTTTTTTCAATACTCAAATCCTTTTTTAATAACGGATTTTAGAGTCGACATACGATTTGCAGACGAGTTTCAATCCATTGAAACAAGCGTAAAAAAGATTAGTGAGCGATAGCGAGTCATTTAATCTTTTTAGAGAGTAAAATGAAGATTGAACGTCGAAAATCGCAGTCTTGACTTTTTTGGTTCGTTTTTGTGTTAAGACAAAAATGAACGTAAAGTACTTTCTATCACTTTTTTATTCATAGCATATCTATTTTAATTATAGGTATTCACATGCCCTTCGGGGAAGAGAGCAAAAAAGTAATCAAAAAACTCTTGGCCGTAAACCTCTCTACTCAAAATGTTTTCACTCCACTAAAGATTTAAAAAAAACTATGGGCTAAAATCTTTTTAACGTTGTACTCAAACATTTTCTTAACGTGA
>NZ_DKHL01000051.1:0-8606 GCF_002453775.1 Empedobacter sp. UBA6745 | reverse complement strand
CGTAAAAAAGATTAGTGAGCGTATGCGAAACATTTAATCTTTTTAGTGCGTGAAATGGTAATTGAACGTCGAAAATCGCGGTCTTGATTTTTTTTGTTCGTTTTTTCATCAAGGAAAAAACGAATGTAAAATACTTTCTATCACTTTTTTATTCATAGCATATCTATTTTAATTATCGGTATTCATATGCCCTACGGGGAAATGAGCAAAAAAGTAATCAAAAAACTCTTGTCCGTAAACCTCTCTACTAAAAATGTTTTCACTCCACTAAAGATTTAAAAAAAACTATGGGCTAAAATCTTTTTAACGTTGCACTCAAACATTTTCTTAACGTGAGAGTTTTAATGCCGGTTTTTCATCCTTTTTCAATAGTCAAATTCGTTATCACTTTTAACAACTCTAAAATTTCAATTCTCATATCTAACATCTAATCTGTACATCATACATTTAACTCATTACTTATAACTCATTACTTACAACTTAAATCAGGTAGTAGCCCCAATAAATTTGGAAAATGATATGAAAGGGTTTACTTTTAATTTGCGAAAAAAAGAGTATAACCTAACTGTCAAAGTCTCATTACCGAGGCTCAGATAGAGAGCGAGTAAAGAAAGGGGAACCTTTTCTTTACGTTCCGTTAAATGTTATAAAACGGAGAATTGTTCTTTAAAAGAATGGAAAAAACGAACAGACTTTGTCTGGTGGTTTTTTACGGATGAATGGAAATTGTTTCGTTCTCATTTTGTGTTGGGTTTTATGGAACGATGTTTCTCGTGTATGAAGATATACTTGCAAAAAAAGCAAGGAGCAGTCTCACACCTTAGATCCATGGGCGACCAAACCCGTCTTTAAAATCCGAGGATAATAAAGTTTCCACCTAAAGCTAACGTGAGAACCGCTCACATGCCATATACGAAAGTACAAAACTTTTGAGACATGGAGCAATTTCACGGTGTTCTCGATGGAAAATTGGTCGTTTTGGAATCGAGTCACATCGTTTAATTATGACTATCAAAAGTCTAATTATCAAATCGCTAATACAAATATAACAATATTTTTTAACACACCAATATATTGGTGTAAAATATTTTAATAAAATGATAAAATATTTTGAATTTGAAACTACTCAATTTGATTTTGAGTTAATCCAACATATTAAGAAACTAAGAATAAAGGAAAAGTTTTCACAAGAAATCCTTAGTCTTAAAATGGGTTTAGCGAAAAGTTTTATTGGTAATGTTGAAAATTATCGTGAAAAACATAAATATAGCACCCGTCACATCACTCTTTTAGCAAAAGCATTCGGGTACAAAAATATTGGTGAGTTATTAAACTTTCCAATTCCACAATACGACAGAATTAAAGTTACGGTAGAACAGACTTATAATGAGGCAGGCACTAAAGTATTGAAAAGTGAAGTGGTGAAGGTTGTTGAGATAAAATAATATGTTAGATTTTACAAATTATCACAAAAAATCTAAAGGACTTGGTGTAGATTTTTTATCAATATCTGTAATGTGCGTATAAATCATGGTAGTTCTAATGTCGTTATGACCTAATAATTCTTGAACTACACGAACATCAATTCCACTTTTTATAAGATGAGTAGCATAGGAATGTCTTAATGTATGTACGCTGCCTTTTGATAAAACACCAGCTTTACTCATGGCGTTTTTTAAAATTAATTGGACACTTCTTTCGCTGTATTGATCGCCTTTTGCGCCTTCAAACAAAAAGTCTTTAGGTTGATAAACCTTATAGTATTCTCTCAATAATAGCAAAAGTTTATCTGGCAAAGCAACTATACGATCTTTGTTACCTTTACTTTGACGAATAAGAAGTAAATTACTTTCTGATTTTATATCTGCAATTTTTAAATTTATCAATTCGCTTAGTCGCAATCCACAGCTATAGATTATGGTAAGAATAGCTTTATGTTTTAAATTTTCTGTTGCATTTAATAAATTTCGTACTTCTTCTTGAGAAAAGAAAGTTGGTAATTTATTAACTTTTCGTTTCGGATAAAGATAATTTAATTCAATTTTCTGATTTTCAACTAATTCAAATACTTTTTTAATTGCTCCAACCAAAGAACGTTGATAGGAAACACTGATATTTTCTTGAATTACTTTTGTATTGATAAACAATTCGATTTCTGAAATAGGAATTTCATCTAATCTATTGTATTTTTCCATCTGTTCTAAGAAAACTTGGGTGTAACCACAATACGATTTTATGGTATTGTTTGCATATCGTTGTAATTTTAATCGATTTTGCAACGTTTTTAGAATCGTTTCGCTATCCATACATTCATTATTACATTTTACATCAAATTACTTCGTGATACATGAATATTATTTTAGTAAGTGTCTAATTTACAAAAAAATAATTATATTTGCTTCTAATTTTACGAAATGCAGATATAGGTGATTTTTTACGAAACAAAAGCTAGATCAGTTTCGTGAAAAAACAATGTTAGCAGTCAGTTTAAACAAAATCGCCAAAATGACAACAAATTTCGACATTGACAAAATCGTAAGCTATTTAGACAAGTATAAATCTGAACTGCCGAATTTATACAAATGGAATGCAAAAATTGAACGCCTTTCAGAACTCGAAATATTGACACAAAAACAATTTGAAGAAATAAACAAACTAGAAAAACCATATCACAAAGAACTTCAACTCAAGAAAATTGTTGGGCAAAAACTGAACGAAACTTACAAAACAGACAAAACACTATTTGACAAACTTTGCTTGTGGATAATTAAAGATTGGGGAGGAATTTTAGCAGCAAATGATAATGACACAATAAAACTCATTGAGAACTTTCTAAAACAAGACAAACCTGAATTTAAGAGAATTGCAAGTTCATCAAAAGTTGGTGCATATTTGTTTCCTAACAAAAATATAANNGAATCTACGACTCACGAGTTGCCTATTCACTAAATTGGATTATCCTTTCAGAAAATGCAGGACAACAATACTTCCCTATTCCAGAAGGTAGAAATTCAAAGATGTCTGCATTTGACCTTAATGTTTTAATAAGACTAAAAAATATATCTGTTTATCAACCGACTGACGTAAAACAATTAGACAACAAACTATTTATCAAAAATTTAGACAAACAACTTTTTATAGACAAAAAAATAGCATATTCAGAACTAAACAAACTTGTCAGAGAAATCAATCAAAAATTGTGGCAAGGCGACAATGAAAAAGTACAAAACCTGTATTATACCGAAATGCTATTGTTTTCTATTGCTGACAGAGAAGTGTTTATGGACATAACAAAAAAGTGGAACGAATTGTAAAGCTTAATTTTTCAATGACAGAAGGGATTTGCACACAACTATTTGATAATTTGTTTGATAATAAAATTATTCTTAGACACGGAGCATATTGTTTTTGTGAATTTTTGAAATATGATTTTAATAACGACACACTTACAATTCAACTAAAAGTAATTGAACCTGTTGTGAAATTAAAACCACGAAACAAAAATTGGTTTGAAGAAGCAAAAAACAAAGAGTATATTGAAATTCAATATCGAAATAATGAAACTACTAAAATTGAAAATCAATCTATTGGTGGTATTTATAGTTCTCGCATTTGGACAAACTACAATATTGTAAAAAAAGTGTATGAACTAAAAGAACAAGGTTTGGAACAAGAAATTTACGAAATATTATGGTAAAGAAATGGGAAAATTAAATTACAGAAATTTTCTAATCGACTCAATCAATAGTTTAGAAAAAGCAGAGCAAGAAACTTTTACAAATTTATTGAATATTGCTGATAATGGAGAATACAGCAATATTCTTGACGCATTCGATAAAGGAGATGTTTACGAATTTAACATTAAGCATTTTGAAGATACAGATGACCAAAATTTACAAAGTTTAGTTTATCTTTATAAAGAAATTGCAACGATTAAGCATCATCTTATCAATCTAAATTCAATAAAAGAAGACGAATTGGATTTTGAAATTGAAGAAGACGATGAAGAATAAAACCGAACTGCTAACATCGCATTGGCAAAATGGCGGGTTAAGTACAATGTTGAACGTTCCGTGTTCGTATGCCGCCAATGCTTTTTGCATTGGCTTTTTTTGTAATTTAGCCATTGACAAAAAAGCATTGGCTACGTGTCGTCTAAATCGAAACTTTCCGCTTCGATTTTCCGCCACTTCGCCAATGCGAAAACCGTTAGCTGCAAGGCTACAGTACCGCCAATAGACAACTCCCTTTCAAATAGTAAGGACTGACCCAATGAGGTGTCAGCCCCTACTAAAAACATAAACAAATTTTCTACTCAACGCCCAACTGCAATTTTGCAGCATTAAGATGAATTTCATCCTGCGTTTCTAAAGCAAAATACCCATAAGCTAACGGTGCAGCGGCAGCCCGTTCAATTGCTTGCTCAAATAGCTTATCCCATACTACTCCACCTTGTTTTGCGTACTCCGAAATTAACGCCTTGAGACTTTCTTCACCAAAAACAGTAACGTGTCCCGAAAAATCTTGTGCTATATCACTGACTTGTGCTGTTGACCAGTCAATAATTCCGCACACTTCTCCGTTGCGGTGAGTAAGCGTATGACCAGCGTACAAATCACCGTGAATGAATTTTGTAAAATTCGGCCATAACACATCGCTATCTATCCATTTTTGGTATCGATTTTCTAATTCGGCACTTATACCTAATTCAGATTTCACCAAAAACAATCTTTCCGAAATCTCATTTCTAACCTGTTCCGGTGTTAACACTTTTAATTCGTTACGAAGAACCTCTTGCTTTGGAATGGAGTGAAGTTCTATAAGTACCTTTGCCAATGTTGGAATGTAAAGTTCACTGTCTTTAGACATATTCCAAGTTACTTCATAAGTCTCAGCATCATAAATTAGAGCAGGCTTTCCATCCAGCAAAGGATAGGCTATAAGTTCTTCATTAGCTATACGCCAGTCGGGAACTTGTACCGAAAGGTATTTCGACACTAATTGAAGAATGCGTAATTCATTCGTAATCTGTTTGCCCAAGCCTGCTCTTCTTGGAATACGCAACAACCATTTTGTGCCATCCTTATCTGTAGCGAAACCAACCTTAAAGTCAATTCCCATCTCATTAAAACTCATTTTATCAGAAAGAAATAAACCATTTCTTTCCGCCAATTTTTGAATATCTTTATTTTTCATTTTTTAAACATTTTTGATTTTATCTAATTGCATTAAGTTGCGAGTGCCAAACGAAAGAATGCCCACAAGGATTGCCAAACAACCGCTTATAATAAACGAAATGTTTACACCAATAACTTCTGCAATCAGACCTGTGAATAATAAACCGATTACACTTGGCAACACTGCCAGACTATAATAAAGGGAAAATACTCTCCCTAATTTGTCAGGGCTTACCTCTGTTTGTACAATTGCTGTAAAACAGCCATTGAAAACGGACAGACTGATACCTCCAATGGCAGTTGTCAATACAAATCCTACAAACCAACTTGCAGGCAATGCTCCACTCAAAATAAATGTAAGTCCTAATACTACATACATTACATTGACAGCTACCACTTTTGAGCCTTTCAATTTGAAAGTACTCAAGATAGCTCCACCAATAAGCATACCTCCACCCCAAACCACTTCTACAACTCCCATTTCCCATTTTCCACCTGCATAATGCCCTGTTGTAAGCAACGGAAACATAATGGCAGCAGGCATTATAATGAAGGTTATTGCCATTGCATAAAGAAAAAGATAACGTAATCCTTTGTTCTTTGATATAGTTTGAAATCCTTCCAAAAAATCAGTAGTTATTGAATGGATAGACGATTTTGATTTCATCACTAAATCGGGAATTTTCACCATTACGAGCGAAAGAATAGCCAGCAATGCCCCAATCAAATCCAAATACAATACCTTTGAAATGGGAAGATAGGCAATGGCCAATGTTCCAATGGCAGGTCCGCCAATACTACAAACTGAATGCAGAACTTGATTAATTCCTGCTACCTTTATCAATTCACTTTGGGGTACAATCAGTGGAGCTATAGCCTGTAGTGCTGGAGCATGAAAAGCATTGCCAATAGAACGTAATCCGAGTAGCACATAAATCCATATTAGATTAGCATTTTTATTTTGTAGAATGACAAGTAACACAAGAGCACAGACAGCAATAAAAGCATCCGAAAAAATCATTACATATTTACGATTGAGACGGTCAACATATACTCCTGCAATTAAACCTATCAATGCTTGAGGTAACATTGCTGCTATTCCTGCGTAGGCTAACACTTCGGCTGACTTATACTCCAGACTAAGCCATATAACGATAGCAAACTGAACAGCGTAACTTGTAAGCATTGATGCAAACTGCCCAGCCCATATAAACATATAGGTTTTAAACCATTTACGGTTTTCCATAAAAACTTGATTAAATTATACAACAAAATAATTGTAGTATAATACATAGTGTACTATACCATAAAAGTGGGTTTTGAAGTGAATAACCCTAATTATTTAGTCCAAGGCTTTGCCACGTGTTGTATACTTTTTTGGAAGTGATGCTACAAAAGTACAAAATATTATTTCAAAAAATAAGTTACTTTTAGCAAAATTAAGCCCAGCAGCTAACAAGGTATTGCCAAAAGCGGGGCTGAACAGCTTCGATTGGACAACTGTGCAAAGTTCAACATTCGTTCTTCTATTGAACTTTTGTGCTAAAAATCCCCGCCTTCGGCAATACCCGAACCGTTACCTGCAACCCTTTCCAAACACTACGCAACAAGAAAGCGACCTCGAAAAGTCGCTAAAAAAAATTATTTATCTAACATCACTTTATAAGTTGGGTCTTCAATGATATTTACTTCGATAACACTTTCTGCATTTTTCAATAATTGTCGACAGTCTTCGCTTAGATGCTTCAAATGTACTTTTTTATTTTGCTTAGCATAACGATGTGTCAAAACGTTCAACGCTTCTATTGCTGACATATCTACCACTTTACTTTCCTTAAAATCAATAATTATTTCTTCGGGGTCACCAATTACATCAAATTTTTCTGTAAAAGCTGTAGTTGAACCAAAGAAAAGTGGACCAAATATTTCGTAATGCTTTACTCCTTTATCGTCAATGTATTTTCTGGCACGTATTCTTTTAGCACTTTCCCAAGCAAAAACTAATGCTGAAATAATAACTCCTATTAAAACTGCCAATGCGAGATTGTGTAGCAACACAGTAACTAAAGCAACTAACATACCTACAAAAATGTCGTGTCGTGGCATTTTATTAATAATACGGATACTTGCCCATTCAAACGTACCTATCGCTACCATAATCATAAGTCCAGTAAGTGCAGCCATCGGAACTTTTTCAATTAAACTACTACCAAACATTATAAATACTAAAAGAGCCACAGATGCAATAATTCCAGATAATCTCGCTCTTGCTCCACTGGATACATTAATTAAGCTTTGTCCAAGCATTGCACAACCGCCCATTCCTGAAAAGAAACCCGATAAAATATTAGCCGTTCCTTGTGCCACTGCTTCTCTATTGCTATGTCCTCTTGTTTCAGTAATTTCATCAATAATATTCAAGGTCAATAAACTTTCAATCAAACCAACCCCTGCAACAATAGCCGCATACGGAAAAATGATTTGAAGTGTTTCTAAATTAAAAGGAATTTGAGGAATATGAAACGGCGGAAATCCACCTTTTATAGAAGCAATATCGCCAACAGTTTTGGTATCCAATTTTAAAAAATAAACCAACCCAAAAACCACTAAAATAGCAGTAAGGGAAGCGGGAACAGCTTTTGTAATTTTAGGCAATCCCCAAATAATAAGCATTGTTAAACCCACCAAAGCCAAGAGAATATACATATTTGAACCTGTGAGCCAATTGCCCGAAACATCTTTGAATTGGTCTAACTGCGACATAAAAATAATGATGGCTAAACCATTCACAAAACCAAAAATAACAGGATGCGGAACCAAACGGATAAGTTTTCCTAACTTTAAAAATCCTGCTAACATTTGAATAATTCCTGCCAAAATAACGGTGGCAAAAACGTATTCCACACCGTGCGTTTTTGCTAAAACAACTATGACTACTGCTATTGCACCAGTTGCACCCGAAATCATTCCGGGACGACCGCCTAAAATGGACGTAACCAAGCCCATCATAAAAGCGGCATAAAGACCCACAAGCGGAGAAAGTCCTGCAATTAAGGCAAACGCAACTGCTTCTGGAACTAAAGCCAAAGCAACGGTAATACCTGATAAAATTTCGGTTTTGTAATCTACTTTTTGTTTGAAATCAAACAAATTGATAATTTTCTGCATAAGATATTTGTATTGTAAAAATTTATAAAATGTAATTTGCACCGAAAATCAGCATTTCGGGTACACGAAAGAAACCAATAAAAGGAATTGGGAAAAAACAGCAATTAACCAACCATTAAGGCGGAGTAACTTGAGAAGATATTTGCGTTGTTTTTTTCATTGAGGTTGCAAAATTAACATTTTATGACAACTTGACAAAACAAAACTTGACAAAACCTAATAAAAAATTAGGGCAGCAGGTAATAACTAAGCTTTCGTCTT
>NZ_DKHL01000026.1:195066-197535 GCF_002453775.1 Empedobacter sp. UBA6745 | reverse complement strand
GGAGCGACTCGGGAGAAATTCCGTGAAAGCGGAATTATTAGTATATTATATAGTACGTTAAAATTAAGAAAGTTTAAAATGGTTTTTGTAAATTTGAGAAACAAGCTTCTCCTCTACTCCATTTATCAACTATATAAATAGTACAACTATGAAAAAAATATTAGTTTGTTTAATTTTAGTGATGACACAGATGAGTTATGCACAAAAAGTTTTGACAGCGGAGGAGTCTGATCCAAAGAATTTTAATTGGATGAAAGGGTTTCCACCTGCAAAAGAAGATATTTTGTCTGCTATAGATGGTAGCTTTTTTAACTTTCCGGCTTTACGATATAGCGTTTGTCATATGCGCGAATTTTTCCCAACTGTAAATGTCGCTTCGGCACAAGAAAACAGATATACTTGGGCAACTAAATTGGATAAGAATATTGACAAAATTACATTCACTCCGTTAGAAAGTAAGGAAACCATGACTTGGGAAGCTTCTTTACAAAAGAATTATACGGACGGCATAATTGTATTACACAAAGGAATTATTGTGTATGAAAAATATTTTGGAGAGTTAGATTCTCAAGGTAGGCATGCCTTGATGTCTGTGAGTAAAACCTTAACAGGAACTCTAGGTGGAATGTTAGTTGCTGAAGGTATTCTAGATGAGAATAAAAAATGTAGTGATTATATTCCTGAATTGAAAACCTCAGCCTTTGGTGATGCGACGATTCGTCAAGTTTTGGACATGACTACAGCTTTACAATATAGTGAAGATTACAGCGATCCAAATGCAGAAGTTTGGGCTTTTTCGGCTGCTGGAAATCCTTTTCCTAAACCTGCAAATTATAATGGACCTACAAATTATTATGATTATCTAAAAACAGTAAAGAAAAACGGCCAACATGGTGAAGCTTTTGGTTATAAAACAGTAAATACGGATGTTATGGGCTGGATTATTACAAAAGTAATGAACAAACCTTTGGCTCAAATTTTATCTGAAAAATTTTGGCAACCATTGGGAACTAACTTTGATGGTTATTACCAAATTGATGGTGCAGGAATTGCATTTGCTGGTGGTGGTTTTAATGCTAACTTGAGAGATTTAGCGATGTTTGGAGAAATGATTCGAAGCAACGGATATTTTAATAACAAACAAATCTTGCCTAAAAAATTGGTCGATGAAATCAAAAAAGGTGGAAATCAGAAAGCTTTTGCAAAGGCAGATTATAAACTATTAAAAAATTGGAGCTACAAAGATATGTGGTGGGTGACGCATAATGAGCATCAAGCATTTATGGCGCGAGGCGTTCATGGTCAAGCGATTTATGTTGATCCAAAAGCGGAAATGGTTATTGTGCGTTTTGCTTCGAATCCAGTTGCATCGAATAGTGCGAACGATCCGTATTCGTTACCTGCTTATCATGCTGTTGCAAAATATTTATTGACTAAATAACAAAAAGCTCAACATTAGTTGAGCTTTTATTTTATTATAGGATAATTTATTCGAATTAATCTTCTGATTCTTCTACTTCTGATTGTAAACCTTCTCCAAATTCACTTAAAGCTGAATTTAAAGATATCTCGTTGCAATATGCAGATCCTAAGTCTAAACCTTTTTGTAGAAATTGTTCTGCTTTTTCTTTTTGTCCAGTAAAATAATAATACGTATAAAATAATCCATATCCATCTGGATTTCCTAAATCAATCACACGTTGTGCCAATTGCTCTAACTCTTTATTTGGTTTAAGTTTTATATCATCTGCCGCATTCAAGGTTTCGAAAACACCACCAGATTGTTCAGCAAATTTATAAGCAAAAACTACTTTACAACTTTCATCAAAACCTTCTTTACACAGTTTTTCATTTGCAGTTTCATTTTCTTTTAATTTTTGATTCAAACTATTTTCATCTAAATCAAAAAGAAAAGAAGCATTATTTTTAAAATTGATATCATAATTCTGCGCCATCCAATTTGCACGTTGCGCTAATTTTGGATTTGATTGAGCTTTATTTTCGAAAGATTTCAAATTTGATTTATATACTTTTTTATCTACCCAATCTGAAATTCCTTTTAATTGATTTTTCTCTTTTTTGAAGATAAAAACCGTTTTTTCGACAAATATTATAACTGAATCGTTGCGTTCGGTAAATTCGTAACCAACCTCATCAAATTCACCGATTGTTACTCTTCCTTTTCCATCAAATTTCAATGGATTATATAATTCATCTTTTGCTTTTGTTGTAAAAACGCCTTCTAACGTATTGGTAGCTTGTTGGGCAAAAAGTGCTGACACCATGAATAATGTTGTCAATAAAAATAGTTTTTTCATTTTTTAGAAAGTCTCAATTAATATTACGTCAAAATTAAACGTTTTAATTCGTCTAAAACTCACTAGAAATAGTTAAAAAATAAATTTCTTTGTAATCAACCGAAGACTCAGGAAAGGTAAAACATACCTGTTTGTAATCAACCGAGGACTC